>JANYBR010000408.1 GCA_025360685.1 Pseudomonadota bacterium | reverse complement strand
GTCGGCGACCGTCGGGCCGGTACTCAAAACGACTGCGGCGATGGCGGCGAAGATGGCGCCTGCAATCCGGTGGGGTGTCATGAAGAACGTTCTCCTGTCGAATCAGTCATCCCCGCGCCGGGATAGTTGCCCTAAATCGCTCGCGGCCACAAATCCCGTGGGATGAAATTGCGCGACTTCAAGGCCTTTTGATGGCCCTTGGCACGCTTATCTATTTGCGCGCTAGTCTGAACGCAGAGCACAATCACGAGAGGATACTTCCATGGGTGGTGCGACCTTTTTCGTTTTGACGGTGCTCGTTCTGGCCCTGGTTACGATTTTTTCGGGCGTCAAGAGCGTGCCGCAGGGCCGCGAATGGACCATCGAGCGGTTTGGCCGTTTCACCCGTGTTCTCAAACCGGGTCTCAATCTCATCGTTCCCTATGTCGATCGGGTCGGGCGCAAATTGTCGATGATGGAAGAAGTGCTGGCCATTCCCAGCCAAGTGGTGATCACGCGCGACAACGCGACAGTCACCGCCGACGCCATCGCGTTCTACCAAGTCGTCGACGCCGCCAAGGCGGCCTACGAAGTTGCGAATCTGCAGGCCGGCATCACCAATCTCTGCCTCACCAACGCACGTACCGTCATCGGCGCGATGGATCTGGACGAGGTTCTCTCCAAGCGCGACGAAATAAATCAGCGTCTTCTGGCCGTGGTCGATCAGGCGACCAGCCCCTGGGGCGTCAAGGTCACGCGCATCGAGATCAAGGACCTTTCGCCGCCCAATGACATCACCGAAGCAATGGCCCGCCAGATGAAGGCCGAACGTTTTCGCCGCGCCGAAGTCACCCAGGCCGACGGCGAGAAGCAGGGCGCAATCCTGCGCGCCGAAGGCGCCAAGCAGTCCGCCATCCTGCAGGCGGAGGGGCGCAAGGAAGCCGCGTTCCGCGACGCCGAAGCGCGCGAACGCCTGGCGCAGGCCGAAGCCAAGGCAACCCAGATGGTTTCGGACTCGATCGAGGCCGGCAACGTCAACGCGCTCAACTACTTCCTCGGACAGAAGTACGTCGATGCCTTCGCCCAGCTTGCCAACGCGCCGAACCAGAAGTTCGTCATCATCCCGATGGAGTCGGCGGGCCTGCTCGGTTCCATCGCAGGTATCGCCGAAATGACGCGCGAGGCCATCACGACCCAGATCACTGCCGTGCCGCACGCAGCCCGTCCGGCTGCCGGCACAGTGCCGAACGCGGCGCCGCCGGGGCGTCCGGCCGGAACTTGAGGAGACGGCCATGAGTGGCATCACACAATTTTTGAACGACCAGCCGGCCTGGCACTGGTGGGCGCTTGGCGCAATTCTGCTGACTGTCGAAATCGCGAGCACGACGCAGTACCTTCTCTGGCCCGGCCTGGCCGCGCTCATGGTTGGCGTCCTGAAGTTTTTTGACCCGTCACTGGATGGAAGCCTTGCGGTCTTCCTTTTTGCGGTGTTGTCAGTCGTAGCCACGGCGGCTTGGAAGCGTTCGGCGTGGGGGCGCGCCGAGCGCAGCACGCACACCACTCTCAACGATCGCAGCGCGCAATATGTCGGCCGCGTGGTGAAGGCGGAGGAGAATTTCATCAACGGTCGTGGTGCGGTAAGGGTCGACGACACGCGGTGGAACGCCGTCGTCACCGACGATTCGGCGCCGATGAAAGGCGACATGTTGAAAATTTCCGCGGCGGACGGTGCCGTCTTCAAAGTGCATATGGCGCCGACGCCGTGATATCAGCCGGGTTTCATGCCCAACAACGACAGCAACACCCCACTTTCCAGCGCCGGTTGGCTCGCACTCGGCGTGCTGATCGGCTTCCTCGCGATTTCTGTCTGGTACGGTATCTACACATGGGACGTGCTCGGCGACGTGCAGATGAGCGCGTTCGGCTGGTTCGCGTTGATCGCCGGTTCGCTGATCACGCTGGGCGTCGGCGGCGGACTGATGGCGCTGATCTTCTATTCGAACCGCAATAATTTCGACCGTTAGCCGCCACGCGCCACGAAGAACGGATTGGCGAATTCTTCGCCCGCCTTGCCGTAGACAAAGGGCGACCCATCGAGTTGCTTGACGCTGCCGCCTGCCGCCAGCAGCACGGCGTGACCGGCAGCGGTGTCCCATTCCATCGTGCGGCCGTGACGCGGATAGATGTCGGCTTCTCCAGCGGCAACCAGACAAAATTTGAGAGACGATCCGGCGGAGATGAAATCCTTCACCGAATAGTGCGCCAGATACTCATCGGTTTTCCTGTCGCGATGCGATCGGCTCGCGACGGCGACCAGGCCATCATGCGGCGGGCGGCGCACCGCGATCGAACGAACGCGTTCGAGGTCGGGCATCGTTTCCACATCGGATTGAACTTCGAATGCGCCGCCAGGTGTCTCGCCGAGGAAGAGGCGATTCTTGGCCGGGGCATAGACGACGCCGCACACCGCGACGCCGTCGAGAACTTCGGCGATGTTGACCGTGAATTCGCCGTTGCGACTGATGAACTCCTTGGTGCCGTCGAGCGGATCGACCAGGAAAAACCGGCTGCCGACGCTGGGCAAGCGGCCCGCGGCAACGGATTCTTCGGCCACGATCGGAATTTGCGGCGCTTCTTTTGCCAGGCCCGCCAGTATGAATGATTCGGCTTCCTCGTCCGCATCAGTTACCGGAGATTGGTCGGACTTCCGGCGCGTCTTCGTCCCGTCTCTGTAATGACGCATGATGATCACGCCGGCCCCGTGAGCAATCCGGGCCAGCACACGCAAGCGTGGCGAAGGCGTTGCAACCATCTTAAGCATTCCTTAATAGGCGAGAGTGACAGTTACCAATTGAAAACCATACTTTCCCTCCGGAGATCCGCCCGTCCATGGATGACATCGAATTCGCTGCTTTTCTTGTCAGCCGCGTGTGTCACGACCTTGTGGGACCTCTGGGTGCCGTGGTCAACGGCCTGGAGGTCATGGAAGACGAGCGCGATGCGGCCATGCGTGCCGATGCACTGAAGATCGTTTCGTCGAGCGCCCTCCAGGCCTTGGCGCGTCTTCAATTTCTCCGGATTGCCTTCGGCGCAGCCGGCTCGGCGGGTGCCGAACTCGACATCGGCGAGGTCGGTCGGCTGGTCGGCGGACTGCTCGATGGCGGCAAAATCCAGCTGGACTGGCAGTCTCCGCATGTGAACTGGCCCAAGAACTGGGCCAAGCTGCTCATGAACGCGGCGCTTCTGGGCGCCGACTGCCTGCCGCGCGGCGGCCAACTCACGGTCGTGACGAGCGCCGATGCGGCCGCTCCTTCCTTCAAAATCGTTGCCAGCAGTCCGCATGCGCGGGCACAGGACGAAGTGCAAAAGGCGGTGCGCGGTGAATCCGGCGAGGGGCAGCTGGATGCACGCGGTATCCAGCCCTATCTGACACACAAGCTTTCGCGCTTTCTGAACGCCGGCCTGACGCTGACCGCCAGAGAAGGCGTCGTCGAGCTGGCCGCAGGTTAACCCTTAAACGCGGCGTTTACCGTCGCCGCTCTAGTCTGCCCGATTGAATGCGGCAGCGGTCCACAAAGTGGCCGCAACGGGGTCAACGCGCCATGAAACATTGCCTTGTCGTCGACGACAGCCGCGTAATCCGCAAGGTTGCCTGCCGGATTCTCTCCGATCTTCACTTCCAAACCGGCGAAGCGGAGGACGGCGTCTCGGCGTTGGCTGCATGCCGCGCCAAGATGCCCGAGCTCATCCTTCTGGACTGGAGCATGCCGAACATGAACGGCATCGAGTTTCTCAGAACCCTGCGGCGTGAAAAAGGCGGCGAGCATCCCGTCGTCCTGTTCTGCACGACGGAAAACGATGTCGCGCATATTACCGAAGCAATGAGTGCCGGTGCCAACGAAACCATCATGAAGCCGTTCGACCGCGGCATCATCGAAGCCAAGCTCGCCGAAGTCGGGCTTGCATAAGCCGCGGCGATGAAGCCGGACGATTTTTCATTTCTCGCACAGCTGGTGCGCCGGCGGTCCGGACTGGTACTGCGCGCCAACAAGGCCCAATTCATCGAAGGCCGGCTGACCAGCGTTCTGCGCCGATTTGGCTTTCGCACAATGAGCGCGTTGATCCATGAGTTGCGACATGGGCGAGAAACCCTCGCGCGTGCGGTCGCCGAAGCGATGACGACGAACGAGTCCTCGTTCTTCCGCGACCGGGCGGTCTTCGACAGGTTTCGCGACGTTGTCCTGCCTCAGCTTCTGGAGCGCCGCAAAGACAGCAAACGCCTGCGGATCTGGAGCGCCGCCTGCGCGGCGGGGCAGGAGGCCTATTCGATCGCCATGCTGCTTCACGACCACAAGTTGGTGGCAAAGGGTTGGACGGTCGACCTGATCGCCACGGATATCAGTTCGGAAATAATCGCGCGCGCCGAAGGTGGGCTCTACACGCACTACGAAGTTCAGCGCGGGCTCGCCATCCGCCGCCTCGTGGCGCATTTCACCCAGGACGGCGGCAACTGGCGCGTTCACGAAAACCTTCGGCGCATGGTGTCGTTCCGCACCTTCAACTTGCTCGACTCGTTCGGCTGGCTCGACGATCTCGATGTCGTGTTCTGCCGCAATGTGCTGCTTTACTTCGACCAGAAGACCAAGTCGTCCGTGCTGGAGAAGGTCGCCGACACGCTGGTGCCGGACGGCGTGCTTGTTCTCGGCCACACGGAGACACCCCTGACGCCGGCCAATGCATTCGTGCCGGTCGATGGCACCTCACACATCTACAGACACGCGAAAGCCGCGGTGCAGCGGCTTGCCGCGACGGGCTGAGCGCAGCGCTTCAGCTCAAACCTGCTTTGAAAGCAACAGGCTGCCGCGATCATCATAGCCCAATCGGCGATACAGTCGTTCGGCACGGTTGTTCGGCATCACTTCAAGGTGAATGGCCGTGCAACCGGCATCACGCGCGGCGTCTTCGAGTGCCTGCATCAGGATTCTGCCGAAGCCCTGCGCGCGCAGGCGGGGCATGATGTAGATTTCCTCGATGAACGTATCGCGGCCGCCATGTTCGGTTCCGTATCCGAAGCAGAGCACGCCATGGCCGCAAATTTCACCATCGACGAGAAGAAGCAGGATCAATCCGTCCTGACATTCCGGTTCCAGCAGCCGCAGCATGGCAGCGACGGCGGCGGGCGAGAACGGGTGTCCGTCCTCGATATTGAATTCGAGTGAATTCGCCACGACGACATCTGCATCCGTTCCCGCGGCGCGCCGGATCAATATGCCTCGACCTTCAAGTTCGTTCTCCATGTCAATCTCATAAGCCGATTGGGTCGAGTGCGTGGCAGGCCGCCTCGATGTTGTGCCCGTCGGGATCCAGAACGAAGGCGGCGAAATAATCTTCGTGATAATGGACGCGCAATCCAGGTTCGCCGTTATCGCGACCGCCCTCGCGCAGCGCCGCAACGTGAAATGCGACCATGGCACCCTTGTCAGGCGCGCGGAAGCACACATGCTGACCAGCGCACGGCGCGACATTGTCTTCCTGCGTGATCGTGAACTCTACGCCCAGCGGCGGCGCCATCGAGCCATAGTCCGAGCCGCGGCCCTCGAAATCGAGCAGGCGCACAACGCCGAGCGGCCGCAGGGCCGCGTCGTAGAAGCGCCTGCTGCGCTTGAGTTCCGTGATGCCAAGGGAAATGTGGTCCAGCACGACGACACTCAGGCCGTTGCAATCGAGGCGGAGGTCTTGGCCGAAAACGCAGCTAACGCTTCGCCTGCAGTCCAGATCGCGGCACCGAGCAAAGTCAGGTCCTTCAAGATGAAGCCAGCGTCGGAGGATTGCGGATCGAGCCCCGGGGTCGAGAACAGAAAGCTCAGTGTCGTGCCCAGCGCGAAGATCATTCCCAGGCTGCCGATTGCGGACAAGCGGGCGTTGAGCGGGCGCACGGCCACCAGCACGCCAAGCGCGATCTCGATGACGCCGATGAAATCCGAACCATGTCGCACGTCGAAAATCCGGTAGATCCAGAAGCGAACGGGGCTGTTGGCAATCAGCGGCTGAACTCCGGCCGCTTCCTGCGGCGTGAATTTGTAGAGCCCGAAGGCCACAAAGAAGAACACCAGGCTGTAACGCAGCACCAAAGCGCTGCAGGCGTTTTCCGGAGGCAATTTCTGCAAGGGACACGATTTTCTCCAATATATGTGTGTGTTGCACATACTTATCTAATGCGCTAGAGTGCATACTGTCAAGCGCGAATCCGGAAGAGGCGATCTTGTCGACACTCAGAACGGCCAATCTGCTCGGCGCCCTTTCGGGCGAGGTCGCCGACCGGCTCGAACGAATGATCAAGCGTCACCCCAACCAGACCGACTCTGTGGCGGCGGCGCTTAACGTGATTGCGTTCTATGAGGGTTGCTCGAACTCACAACTCAGCCGGACACTGCGCCTGTCGCATCCGGCGACTGTACGGCTCGTCGACAAGCTCGAGGCCAATGGCTGCGTCGAACGCCGAGACACCAAGGACAAGCGCGCCGTTGCGCTCTATCTCACCAAAAGAGGACGCGCGCGCGCCAAGGACGTGCTGGTTTCACGCTGCAATGCCCTGCGCGATATCGTTGCTCCGCTCTCAACGCGCGAGCAGGAACAGCTGAGTACGCTGCTTGAAAAGCTGCTCATGCCGCTGGTCAGGACCGAGCAGGACGGTGACTATATCTGCCGTCTTTGCGATTCCGTCGCGTGTCCACCCGACGCCTGTCCGGTGCACCAGGCAGCCATCTCGCTGGCCGCCGAATAGCTCACCAGGTATCGACGAAGCCGCGCCGTCTGGCGTTCGTATCGCGCGGCGGGACCGAGCGGTAGCCGCGCATGATCCAGCGCCGCGTGTCGGCCGGATCGATGACGTCGTCGATCTCCAGATGCGCCGCCATGTTGATGGCTTTGCCGCGGGCATAGGACTGCGCCACCATCTGCCTGAACAGCTCTTCCTTGGCCTGCGGTGTCGGCTGGGCTTCGAGTTCCTTGCGATAGCCGAGCCGCACCGCGCCCTCGAGCCCCATACCGCCGAATTCACCCGTCGGCCACGAGACAATGAAGAATGGCGCGTGAAAGCTCCCGCCCGCCATCGCCTGCGCGCCGAGGCCGTAGCCCTTGCGCAGGACTACGGTGAACATCGGCACCGTGAGCGCGCCGCCGATGATGAACATCCGGCTGACGCGGCGTACCAACGAGTGCTTCTCCGCTTCCGGTCCGACCATGAAACCCGGCGTGTCGCACAATGAGATGATCGGTAAGCCGAAGACTTCGCACAATTGCATGAAGCGCGCGGCCTTGTCGGCGCAGGGTCCGTCGATGGCACCGGCAAGATGCATCGGGTTGTTGGCGATGAGGCCGAACGGCTGGCCCTCGATGCGGATCAGTGCCGTCAGCATGCCAGGCCCGAAATCCGGACGCAGTTCGAGCACGGAACCGGTGTCCGCCAGGGTGTCGATCACCTTGCGGCTGTCATAGACGCGCAGGCGGTTTTCCGGAATGAGATGGCGCAATTCCTTCTGGTTCGCCATATCCCATTTGCTCAGCGAGCCTTGAAAATATCCGAGATACTTCTTGGCGACCTCGATGGCTTCGATCTCATCGGCCACGGCGACGTCGACGACGCCATTGGGCACCTGCACCGACATCGGGCCGACCTCGTCGGGCGTATAGACGCCAAGGCCGCCGCCTTCGATCATCGCAGGACCGCCCATGCCGATGTTCGAATTGGCCGCTGCGATGATCACGTCGCTGCAGCCGAGCAGGGCGGCATTGCCCGCAAAGCAGCGGCCCGAATTGATGCCGATGCGCGGGATCAGGCCCGAAAGCTTCGCGTATTGGCGGAATGTCGGGACATCGAGTCCGGCGACCCCGGGAATGTCCGTATCACCCGGCCGCCCGCCGCCACCTTCGGCGAAGCAGACGATCGGCAGTTTCCATTCTTCGGCAACCTTCAGCAGGCGATCCTTCTTTTGGTGGTTCATGCCGCCCTGTGTGCCGGCGAGGACGGTGTAGTCGTACGCCATCACGGCGCAGCGTGCGCGATTCTCGCCGAACTCGGCAGCATTGACCGTTCCGATACCGGTGATGATGCCGTCGCCTGGTGTGTTCTTGATCAGGTCTTCCAATGAGCGGCGCCGGCGCTGGGCCGCAAACGCCATCGCGCCATACTCTATGAAGCTGCCCGGATCGCAGAGCTGTTCCAGGTTCTCGCGCGCCGTGCGCTGATTGGTCTTGCGCCGGCGCGCCACGGCGTCCGGTCGATTTTCGTCAAGACTGAAGGCATGGCGTGTGTTGGACTCTGCGAGGTCGGGACGGATGAATTCGGGATCGCGCGCTTTGCGCGCAGCAGCGCCCGCAACAGTCACGTCCTCCGGCGTGAGAAACATGAGCGGCTCGCCCTCCGCCAGCACCGCGCCCGGCGCACCCGCTATGGAGTGCACGCGTCCCGACACGGCGGCACCAACGAGATGTTCCATCTTCATCGCTTCCAGGACCGCGACCGATGCACCGGCCGCGACGACGTCGCCGACCTTCACATCGATGCTGATGATCTTGGCCTGCATCGGCGCGGGCACGGCGATTGTTCCGGCCGGCGCAGGCGCAAACGCCGCCGCCGGCCCTGCGGCTGCGGGCGATCCGGCCGCGGTGCCGGCCGGCCGCCATTTGGCCGCCTTGGCGACGAGGTCGGCCGTGTGCTCTTCGACAAACCGCGTGCTCGTCTGGCCGGCCAGCACCGCTTCGTCGCTGATCAATGCGTGCAGGAACGCGATGTTGCTCTGAACACCTTCGATGACGAATTCGGACAGCGCGCGCCGGGCCCGGGCCATCGTCGCGACAAAGTCGGGGCCATGCACGATCACCTTGGCCAGGAGCGGGTCGTAACCTGGATTGGTCGTGTAGCCCTCATAACCGAATGTATCGACGCGCACGCCCGGTCCCGACGGCGGCGAAAATTTCCGCAAGGTGCCGCCGGACGGCTTGATGGTGCCGTCGGCTTCCAGTCTTTCCATGCTGACGCGAAGCTGCACGGCAAAGCCGCGCGGCTCGGGGATTTCTTCCTGTCGCAAACCGATATCCCTGAGCGTCCTGCCGCGCGCCAGTTCGATCTGGACGGCGACGAGATCGATGCCGGTGATTTCTTCCGTCACGGTGTGCTCGACCTGCAAGCGCGGATTGGCCTCGATGAAGGCAAAGGCGGAGCCATGTCGCGGCGGATTCGGATCCACCAGGAATTCGAATGTCGCCAGTCCGCGTAGTCCGACGTCATCGGCGAGCCAGACAGCGGCATCGCACAATTGCTTGCGCAGGCCCGGATCGAGTTCCGGCGCGGGGCCATATTCGACGATCTTCTGATAGCGGCGCTGCAAGGTGCAGTCGCGCTCCCAGATATGGCTGGCAGATTTTCCGTCGCCGGCCACTTGCACTTCGATGTGCCGCGCCTTGGGCATGAAGGCCTCGGCGTAGACCGCATCGTTTCCGAACGAAGTCAGCGCCTCGGACTTGCAACGATTGTAGGCGCTCTCCAGTTCCGCCTTCGCCGTTACGATGCGCATCCCGCGCCCACCGCCACCGGCGATCGCCTTGATGAGGATCGGCCGCTTCTGTGCGGCGAAGAACGCATGCGTCTCTTCCAGCGTGGCGGGGCCTGGCGTGCCGGCAAGGATCGGCACGCCGAAACGTTCCGCCAGGGCGCGCGCGCGCGCCTTGTCGCCAAAGATCGACAGCACATGCGGGCTGGGTCCGATGAACACCAGGCCGGCTTTTTCGCAGGCTTGTGCGAATTGCGCGTTCTCGCTGAGAAAGCCGTATCCGGGATGGATCGCCTCGCAACTTGCCGCCTTCGCGCAGCCGATGACCCGCTCAATGTCGAGATAGGCGGCGGCGCCATCGGCTCCGAGTGCCTGGGCCGAGTCCGCCGTTGTCACATGCAGGGAATGCGCGTCGTCGCCGGAATAGACGGCGACGCTGCGAAGGCCCAGATCGGCTGCCGCACGGGCAATGCGGACGGAAATCTCGCCGCGATTGGCGATCAGGATGCTTTTGAAGGTCATGGCAGGGTCCGGGAAATGGCAATCCGCGGACTCTGCCATGCCTTAGCCCATCCTAGAAGGAGGCCCTTACGCCCCCGAATGCGCCGGTGCCCGGTACTCCATAGCCCAAAACCTGCTCGGTACGGTCGTTGAACACATTGTCGATCCGCCCAAACAACTGCCACGTCTCGGTCAAGGCGTAGGACCCGAACAGATTGATCGTCGTATTGCCGGTCAGGCGCGAAAAATTGCCCGCGTCATCGAACCGGCTGCCCTGGTAGGTCACGCTGCCGCCGACGGTCGTACCCGGCATGGGCAACCAGGTGATGACTGCACTGGCCAGGTTGTGCGGCCGACGGGCCAGATCCTTGCCCGTCAGTTCGTTCGTCGCCGACATGTTGGTGTAGTTCAGTGAAGCGGCGAGAGTATCCGTCAGCTTCGCGTTGAGCACGGCCTCCAAGCCGCGCGCATGCGTCCGGTCGAGATTGATATAGTAGCCAAACACGTCGAGACGCTGTGGGCAGCCGGGCGCATCGGCGGGCGTGAAACAGTTCTGGAAGTCGATCTGGTTTTCGGTGTGCCGCTCGAACCAGGTCAGCGACGCACGCGCGCGGTCGTCCCAGAAACTCTTGTCAATACCGACTTCCCAGCCATGGGCTGTTTCAGGTTTGAGCTTGGCGATCGGATTGTTGTTCGGTCCGAATTCCTGGAACAGCGATGGCGCCTTGAAGCCGTCGCCGTAATTCGCGCGCAAGGTCGCGTCCCAATCCGGCACTTGCCAGGCGCCATTGATCTTCACGGACGTGTGGGTCCCGAATTGCTGGTCATCATCGAGCCGCACGCCGCCCGTCAAGGTGAGTCGATCGAACAAGGTTTCCTGCGCCTGGACGTAATAGCCCGTCAGCCGGTCATGACCGCTCGCAACCGTGACGGTAATCGGCGGCGGGAAATCGCTAAAGCTGTCGCTCCGGAACGAACTTTCCTGTGTCTCGACTCCGAACGTGAGTTGTGTGTCGCGATCGACGTCGACCGTTCCCTGATATTCCAGACGCACGGCGCTTCCGAATGCGTCGAAGTTCAGGTGGAGCGAAGAGAACGCAGAGTCGAAAAACTGACGCGCACTCGATGTCGCGATAACCGCGATCCGGTTGCGGAACTTGCCGGCGAAGAAGTCGCCATTCAGGCCGAGATATCCTGCTTTCAGTTCGTTGCTGTTGTTGGCTGCGGAATCCGAAACCCGAAAGAAGGGAGGCGGGAAGTTGTCGTCGAACCTGTCATGCCCGTTGGTGTAGTAGCCTCGCGCATCGGCGTTGACCGTATCGGACAGATGCAGCCGCAGATTGATCGTCGCTCCATAGTTTCGGTAGCCGTCGGTTTCAGTATTGCCGTTGCGCGAATCCGCGGCTGAGATGCCGGTGTTCGTGAAGTAGTTCACCGCCGCTCCATACTCGACCTCTCCCGCCGCGCCGTTCGCCGCGACATTGCCGTGGAAGGTCCCAAACGAACCGCCTTCGACGCTGGCTTGAAGCGCAAACGGACTGTCGCCGCCACGCCTGCTGATAATGTCGATCACGCCGCCGATGGCATCGCTGCCGTAGAGGGTCGATTGCGGTCCGCGCAGGATTTCCACTCTCCTGATGTTGTTGGCCAGCACATCGCCAAACACCGTGCCTTCCGACACGTCGCTCGGATCGTTGATGCGGACGCCGTCGATCAGGGTGACAGTTTGGCCCTGTTCGGCACCGCGCAAACTAATGGACGTCGGTTGTCCGATGCCGCCGGTGCGGTTGACGACAAGCGAAGGGACTTCCTTCAAAATGTCGCTGAGCACGACCGTCTGCTGCGTACTGATATCTTCTGCCGAGATCACGCTGACCGACGCGCCGGTTTTTTCGAGCGGCTGTTCGGTCCGTGTCGCCGAGACGACCACTGTTTCCACCGGATCGGCTGACGCGGTGGAATAGGGCAACAGCAACGCCGTCAGCGCTGCGAATACGAGCAATGATTTGTGCATGACGTTCTCCTGGTTGGTTCCAGAAGCCGGCACGCGGCACCACCGAGTAATTTTGAAAAACCAATTCGCAATCATCCGGGCCCCGCGGCGACGACTCCACTTGTCGCCGCGACGGTTTCCCCCGCAGTCACCGCCACACCCCGGACGGAAACAGGACGACGGCGCGAGGCAGGTTTCCTGGCTCCCGGTTCTTCGCTCTCCGTCCGCCTTCCCAAGGCTCGCGCCTCAGTGGCATTTGGACGGGTCGCTCTCCGGTTACAGTTGCGGGGGCAGCCGCGGTGTTGAACCGCGTTCCCTAAACCAAGCGCGTGCCGGGAAAGTAAGTCGGTTGGTCGGCCCGCGTCAATTGAGTGGACGCGCTATCTCGTAAAACGTGAGGTAGTCGGTATGATTTCCGTTACGATGAAAATCCTCCCATTCTCGTGCCTTGCCGTGGCGCTGCTATTCGGCGCAATCGTGGCGTCCGCGGCATCCGAGGCGCCGCACTATGCCAGCATCCGGCGAGACGAGGCTTTTCTGCGCGAAGGCCCGTCCTATGCTCATCGGGTCCTTTGGATCTACCGGCGCCGTTCCTATCCCGTGAAGGTGATCGGCAGCTTTGACGCCTGGCGCAAGGTCAAGGACGCCGATGGCACATCGGGCTGGATGCATCACACGCAATTGTCAGACGTGCGGTCGGTCCTGTTCATGGGCAGAGCCGCATTGCGCGCCAATGTGGAGCCAAACTCGAAGATTGTCGCGTTTGTTCAGCCCGGCGTTGTGGCCAAGCTGAAGGCATGCAAGCCTGACCGGTGTGAGGTCGAAGCCTCCGGTGTCGATGGTTGGGCCGACAAGAAAAACATCTGGGGAGTTGACGCGCGTGAAGTCTTCTAGCGACGCAGGCAAGCCGAGCGTGCAAGCCGCCGACATCGACAGCGTCGATGCGACCGCGGGCGGCGAACCCAGCGGCAGTCCGGCCTCGATGGCAGGTGTCGAGGCGACGGGCCTGGCGGCATGGCTGCACAAGCCGCCGGGCACATCCGCGACGGGCGGGCCGATCTCCAGCAGGCTCGGCCAGATCTCCTGGGCGATGTTCGAATGGGCACGCATTCCCTATGTCCTTCTCGTCACGATCTATCTTTTCGCACCCTATTTCACCACGACGGTGGTCGGCGATCCGGTGAAGGGCCAGCAATTGTGGGCCGCATTCTCGAGTTACGGCGGATTGGCAACGGCGATTGCCGCCCCCTTCCTGGGCGCAGTCGCCGATGTCGGCGGCAGGCGCAAGCCGTGGATCGCCTTCTATACGCTCATCATGGCGGTCTCGATGATGCTGATGTGGCGCGCCCAGCCGCACTCTTCCTGGGGCGGCATCATCTTCGTCGGCACGCTCGTCGCCGTGACGAATTTTTCCTTCGAATTCTCCACCGTGTTCCACAGTGCCATGCTGCCGACGATCGCGCCGCACAACCGGGTCGGGCCGCTCTCGGGCCTCGGCTTGTCGCTCGGCAATCTGGCAGGCATCCTGATGCTCGCCTTCATGATGCTGGTTTTCTCGCTGCCGGGAAAAGTCGACTGGGGCTTCGTGCCGGCCCATCCCTGGTTCGGCGTCGATCAGCTGGCGCATGATCCCGAACGTCTTTCAGGACCGATCTCCGGTGTGTGGCTGCTGATCTTCGCGATTCCATTATTCCTGTTCACGCCCGACCGGCCGAGCATCGGGCTGGGCATCGGGCATGCGGTCGTGACCGGCGCGAAGTCGGTCTGGCGCACCATTTTAAGTCTCAAGCACTATCGCAATGTCGGCCACTATCTGGGCGCGAGGATGTTGTTCAACGACGGCATGACCGCCGTGCTGACCTTCGGCGGCATCTACGCAGCCGGCACGTTCCACTGGGGCGCACTGCCGATGACCATGTATGGCCTGGAGCTCAGCGTATTCGCGGTGCTCGGCGGTTTCTTCGGCGGCTGGCTCGACAATAATCTCGGCTCCAAGCGCGCGCTGTTCGTAAGTATCGGCGGCACGTTGCTGTTCTTCTCGCTGAGCCTGACCATGGCGCCGGACCGCATCCTCTGGTTCATCCACTACGACACGAACCAGCCGCCTATCAATTCGCTACCCTTCTTCAACACCTGGCCGCAGGTGCTGTTCCTGATGATCGTCAACGGCGTCGCCGTGTTCATCACCGCCGGTTACGCCAACGCGCGCACAATGATGGCTCGTCTCGCGCCGGCGGAGAAGATGACGGAGTTCTTCGGCCTGATGTCGTTGTCGGGAACTTCGACGACGTTCCTCGCCAACGTGTCCGTCACGCTCATGACGGCGTGGACCGCCAGCCAGCGCGGCGGCATGCTTGCCATTCCCGTGTTCCTGATTGGCGGACTGATCTGGATGGCGTTCGTCACCGAGAAGCGCGCCGTGGCGTTGTAGTCGCGGCGACGTGACGGAGCGTCATACTGAATCAAATGCGCGGACCGCGTGCATTACCGACTCTTCATCCAATGTTGCAATTGCCGGCCACTAATCGTTTGTTAACGGGCCAAACGCGATGCTATCAACAGCATTCACCGACATCGGAGAGACGGGCATCATGAAGAAGCTATTGCTAGGATCTGTCTGTGCGCTCGCATTTGCGGTGTCGCCCGCACTGGCTCAGGACTGGTCAGGCACGCTAAGTGGCGGCTACGAGTATTTTGCAACCGGCGGCTCGAGCGCGAACGCAGTCGGGACTCAAGGTCTTCTGTCCGTGCCGCTCAATTGGAAGGACCTCAACTTGCAGGCCAATGGCGACTACCACCATCTGTGGGGAGGCGGCTCGAGTGCTGACACCGGAACGCTCGGCGGCGCGCTCGTGTGGAACGGCCCGGATGTCCGCACGGCGCTCAACGGG
>JANYBR010000344.1 GCA_025360685.1 Pseudomonadota bacterium | reverse complement strand
CCGTCCTCGATCATGGCGATGACTACCTGTTTGCCCTCTGGCAATGGTTGCGACTGCCGCTGGATACATCAGTGAGCCATCCCCCTCGTCTCAGCGCGATCACCGATCTCGGAGTGATCGACGCGTTCTGCCGCATCTGCCTCGATCGTGATCTCATTCCAGCAGATGAAATGGACCAGATATTACGGGATGCTGGCCATTCACCCGTCCGCGCGCGACTCGCTTCCCGGCTTTCACCCCGAGCCAATGACCAGCACGATGATCTCATCGCACCAGCTCTGGCGGCGAAGCTGCTCGGCATCACCGTGAAGACGCTCAACAACAAGAAGTCGGGAGGAGAGATTCCGGCCTCGCTCTACGTCCAGAAGCGGGGACAGCGCATCAAGTATCGTCGCTACGATCTGCTCCAGTGGCAGCGCAGGCAATCATGACCGGGAGGCGACTTCATCAATCAGATCGATGCTGCGGATGGCTTCGCTCATCGTGAAGTGCGCGTAAATCAGGGTTTCAGCGATATCCGCATGGCCGAGCAGTTCCTGGATCGTCTCGATCGGAACACCGCGGCGCCGAAGTTGCGTGGCGAACGTGTGGCGGAGATCGTGCGTCCGTACCCGTGGTGTGATGCCAGCCTGCGTGCTGCAGCGGTCCATTACCGCCTGCATGCTGAAGCGCCACGGGGCACCAGAGGGGTCAGGGACCAACCAGGGTGGTTCCGGCGCCTTGACCAACGCGCGGCAGGCTGCGATCGCCGGCCTGGCGGCGAGAAGGGACTGCCGACGCTTGAGAAGGATCTGGAAAATCTGCTCTGCCCGAGGACTGAGTGGGAGCTGACGCAGGCGGCTCTTGGGCTTCCAGGCGACCGTCAGCGGACAAAGGATGAGGCCAGTCGCTGGGTAGTAGGTGAGCAGACGACAGTTCTCCTCGCCGAGCTCGGGTGGAAGCATGCGGGACGCTGCTTGGCGTCCACGCTGGCGGATCTCGTCGGCTTCCTCTGGACTGCACGAACAACAGAACGTCGATTGTACGACGTGGGCCCCGATCGTCAGCAGGCGGCGCCCCTGGGGGTCGCGGCTCGTCGTGTGGGTGAGCGGAAGATTGCGGAATTCCTCAAGGCGGAGTCCGGTGCGCAGATAGAACTCGATGACCAGGGCATAGAGATCGCCGACCGGTCGTCCGGAGCGATGGGCCCACTCGTCCCACGTCGCCGCTGCGGTGAGCAGACGGCCGATCTCGTCATCGTTAAGCCAGCGGACGCGCGGCTCATAGGCGCCTCGGCCGCGCTCGACGCCACTCTCGGGGTTGCTGGCGAGCAGGCCGCGTTGGACGGCCTTGCGCAGGAAGACCCGGATGACATCCAGCTCATTGGCGATGGTTCGCATGGCAGGCAGCCGGCCGAGTCCCTGGGTGGCGCCGTTGCGCGTCCGCAGGGTTGTCGCGGCATGGCTCTTGTAGGACTGCACCATGCCGTGGGTGATGTCCTCCAGAGCGGGCGATCGCTTGACTTGGTGGCGGACGTAGCGGGCGAAAGCGGTCATCACGCCCTTGTACTTGACCAGCGTCTTGGGCGACGAGCCGTCCACCTGGAGGCGGGCCAGTTCCTGGTCGATGAACTCCTCCAGGGAGGCCTTCGGCTTCAAGACATGGGCTTTGATGCCCGTCAGGTCGGCTATCCGGATCTGCCCCCGCAGCGTTTCCAGGAGGCGCCGGGCCTCAGGGACCGAGGTGGTCTTGCAGCTCCGGCTGATCCGACTCCCACCGACCATGGTTTCGATATGGATCACCCCGCTACGCCAGGTCAGGCCATCGGGCAGTGCGCTGTGTCTATCCACGTGCTTCTCCTTGTAGGGAAGCCCAAATCCTTGCGGGGTTTTTGCGTGGAACACGACATGATGAATTATTATTTATTGATCATTTCTGATCATTAATAATAATGTTCCCTCATGCGAAACGGCGGGAAAATCCGCCTAAAAACTAAAAAACACCGAAGTCTTCAGACTTCATTGTTTCAATTATCGGAGGGAGAGCTACCACGTACGAACCGCTGCCCTCATGTCACAAGTCGTGGCTAGACGCGAGGGTAGGAGCCATCGTTGGGTTGTGAGCGCCAGCGCGCTCCTTCGCCAACACACGTCTGGCCCACAATCTTGATCGTCATTGTCCCCATCATTTTGTTTCTGAAGCTTGGGTACCCAACGAGAGCCCAAGCCAATGCCCCTGCTTGCTCCTATCCGCGTTTAACTATGCAGCGAGAATACGTCTATCTCATGAAATCTGGCCTCAACGGCGATCGGCTGCTGAGCGATCTAAGAAGAGAAAGGGAGGGAGGGAACTTTCTGGGGTCAACCTACACCCGGGGCAGATGTCATTCCTGCTTCAACGACGAACAGATCAATAAGGTCAGAGAATTGGCGAGAAAAAACGAGGCCGAATACCAGACTACAGCGTATTATTCAGGAGACATTCTCGACGACGACTTCGATAGCGGCAACTTCAGGAAGGATTTCGTTCATTGGTGCCCTTCCCCAATCTACTCTCAGAGGTTCAATCAACACATCACTGATGACGACAAATGGGGATTGACCATGGAGGGAAATGTTACGTTCGGATGCGAGTTCGCATGGATTACTCAGGGAATAATTGGTTTTATCCCCATTCAAAATTCGGATACAAATACGCCAGATTCAGCTCAGAAAATTTACCAGATCACAGGTTCCTGCCAGGGTTCTGTGGTGGCTATTGGGGATAAGCGGATATTGAAGCTGACGTCTCGATTCGAGGAATGTGCGGACATCTGTCGGGTTGGTCAGACTGGTGCAATAATATGCAAAACAGAGCTCACCAAACGGCTGAAGAAGACTTGGTCGGGCTTGGTGTATGCCAAATTTCAACCGATACTGAAGTGAGAGACCAATAAGCGGGCGGTGGGAGTGCTCGAATGCGAACCCCAGGCGCGGCGCAATCTGGCAAAGACCCATTAGCTTGCTCACGACCAACACCGACAGAGCAGATACGCCGCACTGGCGGAAGCCCTCTGAAGCGACTCCGTACTTGGGGTTGTACGTAGTAGCTCACGCTTGGCGGAGCAGGGCCGACCGTGTCCAAACCATTGAATTGGTGGCGCAAGTCCAGGCGCGGCAAATGGGTAGGAGCCGGAAATGGGAGATTCGCGTTGCTCCACTGTGCCGTTTGAACGGTGGCAGGGTGGATCTTCCCTTTT
>JANYBR010000279.1 GCA_025360685.1 Pseudomonadota bacterium | reverse complement strand
CATGATCTGAAAGTTCTTTTTTATCTTCTGGAGCCATCTACTCAAGCCCAAATACGCAATCGCTCAAAGCCATTCATTCCTGCCATTCGGAAACGAATTGCCCGAGAAGCAAAGAGGCGTGGCGTCGCGTGCCCCAAGGTGAACTTCGACTACGCGTTGGAGATGAGTCGAAGGGCGTTCGAACACACCAGGTATATCTACGAAGGCCTACCTGGGGGTTCGGGTTGGATCGCAGCCGGCATTCTCTCGGCCACGAGAAAGTTGGTGTTGGAAATTGAACCGACATGGAGATACGCCCGCGTTGTCTCACCAAAGGTGTCAATCGGGAAGCACGATAGACTCTCAACATGATGACTAACTGACGCCCGAATGAACCAGACGGGATAGTCAATGCCGCTGCTGACCGATATTCAGACCGCGCGGGCAGGGCAGCTACTCCAAAGACGCGCTTTCGTCCCGTCATCCCCCGCGCCCGCCGACCGGCGCACAAACTCCTGATCGCTGGGCCGCAAGCGCCTCCCTGATGCTCGCCCAGCGAGCCCGCTGGGCTTTGGAAATACGCTTTCGACCTTCGACCGACCTGGGGCCGGATGATTTACCGCCGTGCTGTCGGCACCGGCCATTGGCCTGGGCCTTTCTCTGACAGACGATGCCATCTTGGCGCGTTTTCGCCCCGCATGGCTTGGGCTGTGAGTACTTAATCATGTAGGCCTGTTATTGCCGCGTTCGCATCGGGACAAATATGTGTTTACTGCACGAGCAGAACTACCATATTCCGTGTACAGAATAAATGGAGTGTCGAACAAGGAAATACCCTGCTCCGCTGAAGCCCGCCTGGGCGCAGGGTCGTTGACAAAGCGGACGGGTGATTTCTGAAAAACATTTCCACAAAAAAATTCGACCATGCTGGTTTTCGGCGCTTCATACTCGGCAGGGCCGGTGAACCAAATACGACCTGTCGATTCTGTACCGCTTCCATGCCAGTGCCGGGGGGCACTGGTTTCGACGGAGGCATTTGCGACACCCCTTCGAAGTCCGGCAGCGTTTTTGAAATCTGGCGCACGCCGCGGGCCAAAATGCCGTGATTTGTGTTACCTTCCCGATCTTGCTCGCAACAAACCAAGGCTGACGGCGGGCTGAATTCGGAGTCGGCTCGACAAGGTACCACTGGCGTCGAACCGACTTAGCTCGTCGGCCATCGTTCGACCGCCTGACGCCGGTCACTGACCTTTCCGCGCCTGGACAGTACCTACCAAGATATAGATAGCTGTTCGAGAAGTAGGACTACCAACTTGGTGGACACCCGTGCTGTATTGCTGGGTTCTTTGGCTCGCAACTCAGTTCTCGTCCGCTTCGTAGTTCAAGTTATCGTCCTCTGGTAGTTCGGCTCCTCGAACCAGCTTTCCGTTTTTGGCCAGCCGTGCTTTACGAGCGCGTGCCTGTTCGTGGGCATCCTTCTTTGCCGCCGCCATTTCTTCACGCTTGGCTGTCCGCCATTCGTTCGTCGCCGGTTGGTGATCGCGATCCGAATAGAACGTCAGTCGGAAGCGCGACGGCTGGTTCGTTCCAGCCCACCTTCCGCCGCGGACACACCGAATGAGTCCGGCTGTTTCAAGCTCGTGAATGGCCCTGCGGCACTCGGAGCGGGTCACGCCCCAGCGGACAAGCTGATCATACGGCGCCGCCAAATGGCCATTCTCTTGGCCGGCATGCGCGCAGTGTTCGTGAAGCAGGAATGTCAGCACCCGCCACGCGTTGATGCTCAAGCCCCTCAGCGAATCGCTCGCCAACATTCGCTGGGTAAGCCAAGTCCATGGCTCGCCGCGAGGCGGACCGTGCAGTCGGGCTAGCCGACCATTGTAGATGCCACTGCTGCGTCCGGTGGCGTTTGGTTTGCCAAAGGAGGGCATCAGCGATCCTATGTGTACTCGTCGCAGGCGCGATCCTCGGTCCAACGCGCCCGCAACGACTGCGCGTGGCCGCAGGCCATTGGATGCACGAAGACTCTGTCATTGGAAGCCCAGTTCGACGCGCACGTCAGCATCAGTGGGCTCATTCGTGGCTCTCGCTCTTGCTGGTGTCCGGCGCGTTGTCCGAAGTGGACTGGCGACGAAGCCCGGCCAACCAGGTTTCCATGTCGGATCGAAGGTAGAAGACCGAACGACCGCGCTTGATGTGAGGGCAGAAGTTGCCCGTCATACGGCCCTTGGCTTGGGTGCTTCGGGGAATGCCGAAGAGTTCCTCGACATCTCGGTCAGTCAGCAGCAGTTTGTCGGTCATGTCCGGTGTCCTGGGCCACAGCGGCATTGCTGTCGGCATGAACAGGACAATGGGAGTCTGATTTGAGCGGAAAAAGCTTGCTCTAAAGTCGCGCAGCTAAAAAGTTGAGCGGAATTGTCTCGTGAATATTCGCTCAACGCCTACCGGCGCTGGAAGACCTGGTCTGCATCGCGTTCACGACCTGAAGCAGCCATAATTGCGCTTTTTCGTTGGAAACATCTTCGAACGATTTGGCGTATTTTTTGTTCGCCGCGCCGAAGCGGCGACGCAGAGTCGCTCCGGTCACCTCTTTGCCTTCTTTTCGTTTATGTTCAGCAAGAAGGGCGCACGCACGACTGACGCTATGTCTGCCCTCGATCTGTAACAGCCGCACTTCGGCCCAAAGTTCAAACTCGGCACCCTTCGGCGACGGCTTGCGTCCCTTGCGCTTCGCAATCCTGAAGCCGTCAACGTGGTCAACGGCCAACGCCATAGCCAGCTTCGGCCAGCAGTCCTTTCCCTTCGGATCAATACCATAATGTTTGAACAGTAGCGGAAGCTTGTTCAGGCGCTGAGTTGACGGGACAAGGTCCGCGAAGGCGCGCCGAAGTTCTCGAAACGCAGCTGCCGAGCCATCTTCTGGCCTCTGATCGACCATCCACGACGGCAGCACTATCGGTATTGCGAGCTCGCCCGCGTATTTGACACCTTGAGTCTTTCTCTTTGCCATCTCGCCGCACTCCGCCGGTGCATCCGCACATGTGTCAGTACGCGGCAGGTCCGACAGACGGTCTCTTCGGTGGCCGCCTGGCCGCGAGCATCGAGTATAGGCGACTGTTCGCTTGGGCCAGAAAGGTGGATCAGCGATGCGATCAATCAGGCGCGCCGCGAGGTGACAGAGCGATGCTATCCCGGTCTCGTTCGCTCCGCTCCTCATTGACGTTCTGGCGCACCGAACCATGGCTCGTTTGGCATTTCACGTTCGAGCCAAAAAAATCGCTCTAATTCACTGACCTCTGTTGCACGGCTGTTGCACGCCGGGCCGACTACAGAACACTCTCAATGCGCCGACCTACGAAGTCATTGTTTAGACAAAGACATTTGGTGAGCCCGGATGGGATCGAACCATCGACCCTCTGATTAAAAGTCAGATGCTCTG
>JANYBR010000263.1 GCA_025360685.1 Pseudomonadota bacterium | reverse complement strand
CCAAATGTGGCTGCGTATTCATCGTCGCAGTTTTATCGTTGCTGCTGGCACTGATCAATCTCGCTGCCCGCCGCTCCATGCTCCTGATCAATTTCCTCAGCCACACCGCCCCCCCGGCCCGTCCGAAGTCGCCATTCAGACAGAACACCGCATTCAGGGTGCAAAATCGTGCCCAACAATGACCCCCATCTCCGAACGCTCCTATGTTGTTGCAAGCCTTGCAAACAATCGAAAACTGACGGCGTGTGTTTCGCGTCCAAAGGTGACCCGTGCTAATTCGCCGATCAGGCAATGATTGCAATGCACTGCGCGCGCCGAGGCTGGGGTCAAAGTTGGAAGCAATTTTGCACCGATCTGCCGGTGATCTTGGCTTCGGGCGACGCCAAACAATCAGATGCAGCGCGTGAACGTTGCGTAGAGCAACTGTTCCTCAAAAAGCCGTACGATCTAGAATACGTCGTTGCTCAAATTCGCCAGACAATCGAAGCGCGGAAGAAATCGCATTGATCGAATTTGGTCGCTTTGAGCTGTCTCAGGTTTTGAAGACACCGAGTTAGCTGTTTTTAGGGAACCGGGGGTGGGTCATGGAACGACGGAAGTTTAAGCGAGAGTTCAAGCTTGAAGCTGTGAAGCTGATCAAGGAGCGCGGTGTGACTGTAGCGCAGGCTTCACGGGATTTGGGCGTTCATCAGACGCAGTTACCCATTCGTCGACGCGAGCGCAAACAACAGAAGTTCAAGTCCCAGGCTTCAGCTCAAAGATTCCTCGCCACCCACGCAGCCGTCTACAACACCTTCAATACCCAGCAACACCTAACGACCCGTTCGACACTTCGGCTCCTTTGAGGCGAATCGTGCAGGACGTGGCAGATGGTGACCGTCGGTGCCTGAGCTTTGCGCCCTGCTCTGCACGATTGCGACTTGAGAAAGTTGCCCTGACATCGCCTTCTTGCCTCGCATCATTGAAAGGAGGGCGCGTTTCTCTCAAGATCAGGGAATGACGCCCAACCCAGCGCAAGCGCCCAAACTCAAAGCCAAACTTGTAGTTGTGAACGACCGCATGCAGCGCGGCTACCGCTATCTTCTCTCGGCGCCGATCGGACGAAGTTTCGCGGCCGACTTCACGCCCGACTTGACACCAAAGGCGATGCTCGCCCTAGGCGTGTTCGGCGGCAAATATATGACCGATACACGTAAGGAGTTTCCAGGCCGCTGGTTCATCAACGCCAAACTCTCGTTCGGAGCCCGAGATCCTTCTCTCAACTATTTTGGAGTAAACGCCGGAAGTTCGCTGTCCGAGTGGCGCGAGAAAGGCTGGATCCATCCGGACGACCCTCGTGGCTGGTTCCAATGGTATTGTCGCTACTATATGGGTCGCCGCATGCCGCAAGAGGATGATCGTCAGATAAAGCGCTGGAAAGCGTTCCGGCGTCACGCGGTACAAATTTCCAAATGTTGCGAGACTGGCGACTTGACCTGTCGACCTCGCCAGCGCCAGGCATTGCTGCAATGGGCGTACGATAGCCGGAGACTCTGACGAGGATCAGGGTACTGCCGTGAATGTGCGATTTGCGTTGGAAGCGGAGGTTCCTAATCTCATCCGGGCTTGGGGTCAGCGGAGACTCGGACGCTCGTTAAAACCCACCGGCACCATGCCAATTCTCCTCTGGATCATGTAAGCTGGCGGTCTACAGAGGGAGGATAGCAATGGGTATTTTAGCGTGGCTGGTCCTGGGGCTGATCGCAGGCTTCATTGGCAGCAAGATCGTCAACAAATCGGGTGAAGGACTAATCATCGACATTGTGCTCGGAATCGTCGGAGCAATCGTCGGGGGATACATCTTTACGTTCTTCGGACACTCCGGAGTCACTGGGCTCAATCTTTACAGCATGTTCGTGGCGGTCATCGGTGCAATCGTGGTGTTGTTGATCTATCACGCGGTCGTCCGCAGGGCCTGAGCTAGCGGCCGGACGGACGCTGACGTGTGGTCGAGTTAAGAGACCGAAGAAATGGGTCGAGCTTAACTCCCACAGGAAGCGGGCCGACTCGACCTCACGCAGTTCTTGTTTGGTGAAGTTTACCAAGCGTTGAGCAGGCTCGGCGGTATGTCCAGAAGAGGGATCGTATCGTTTCCGAGAGCGTGCATTCATCGCGCGTTCGGAACGGGCAATACGCAACTTTCGTTGGAGATGGAGGACAACACTGAACAATGGCCAACTTGCAAAATCGCGCGCAACTTCGACCCCACTCCAAAAGCCTTGCAGCGCATTGAGCTCGTTGCGTTAGACGGAAATCGCGGCGTCGAGTTTCGCATCCAACCGTGACGTCACCCGACTGGCTGATTGGCACGCATTCTCACGCACATCCTTCAATGTTCAGAGGGGTAATGGTTAGACGCGATTGCACAACCAAGCCCCACGTCGCGCGTTCGATCCATTCAGCATGTGCCGATAGATCCACGATTTCGCACCTCCCATTCCAACTTGCAGATAGAGCCCTCCTCCGTCGGCGTGGAAGCCCGGTGACTTCATTCGCGACACCGCCATCGCGGTGAGCCGCCCAATTGCTCGCATCACATCAACCCATCAATTCACCCATGGCCTCGAGGTGGATATGGCTATCCATCTCCGGACACGCATACCCCGCGTTGCAAAAAAAAGTTCAACAGCTCAACGAAGTGAAAGACGGCGTTGGACAAAATAGAACGACGCTGTACATCAACCAAGCGCATGTCGGGTGCGCCATACATACAAAAACTTAGCAAACACCGTCTCGTGGCAAATTCAATGCTAGCGGGCAAATGGCTGACAGATCTTGGCGACAGACTTCGCGTTCGCTGCTGCGTAACGGACACTCAAGCGCGCCGCACCAATCTCAGAATCAGCAGCAACACGACGGCGCCGATCGTGGCGCTGGCAATCGTAGCCACGACTCCCACTCCGATATGGACACCGAGCTTGGCGAGCAGCCAACCGCCAATGAAAGCGCCGATAATTCCAACGACAATGTCACCGAGCAGGCCGAATCCGCCACCCTTGACGATGACACCTGCGAGCCAGCCTGCAACGGCGCCCACAACCAGCCAGATCAATATTGTTTCAACCGCCATCTGAATTTTCCTTCTTCGTCGCTCCCACAGCCGGGAGGTTGGATCTGATCGGTCGCGCTTGACCTGAAATCAAGCGCGTCTTCCGGCAACGATGAGGCTCACGCCCGAGATCAGGACGATCGCACCGGCACCTTACGCCGGACGGAGCTGTCAGGCCAACTCGATGAGAGCACAATAGTGCAGAGTAGGGTGCAGCTGTCAGGCGGCGACGGTGGCCATCTGCCACGTTCTGAATGCGTCGCCTCGAAGGAGGCGAAGGGTGAGACGGGTGGTTAGGTGACGCTGAGTATTGAAGGTGTTGTAAACGGCTGAGTAGGTGGCGAGGAATCTTTGGGCTGAAGTCTGCGATTTGAACTTTTGCTGCTTTCGCTGGCGCCACCGAATGGGCAGTTGCGAATTCTCCGCTCGGTTGTTGCCGATCATACTTCCTGGCTCGTGACGGCGAGAGATACCAAGCTCGCGCGCGGCAGC
>JANYBR010000321.1 GCA_025360685.1 Pseudomonadota bacterium | reverse complement strand
TTCGCCCGGCGCCAAGCTCAAGCTCAACTGGCATCACATGACGGTCGCTCACTACCTGAAGCAGGTGCTGGACGGCGAGATCACGCGTCTCATCATCAACGTGCCGCCACGAAGCCTGAAGTCGATCATGGTCTCGGTCGCCTTCCCCGCCTTCGTCCTTGGACATCAGCCGACGCAGGAGATCGTCTGCGCCAGTTACTCGGCCGAACTTGCCGGCAAGCACGCCCGCGACTGCCGCGTGGTGATGACCTCACCGTTCTATCGCCGGATCTTTCCAGGCACCGTTCTGGATGCTCGCCGCACCGCCGAACATGACTTCATGACCACCCGTCGCGGTGTGCGTTTCTCGACCTCGATCGGCGCAACTCTGACCGGCCGCGGTGGTCAGATCGCGATCATCGATGATCCGATTAAGCCCGCGGAAGCCGAATCCGATCGAGCGCGCGAGGGCGTCAACGAGTGGGCTATGAACACGCTCATGACGCGCCTCAACGATAAGGTGAAGGGCGCGATTATCGTTGTCATGCAGCGGGTGCATATCGATGACTTGACCGGCTTTCTGCTCCGGCAGGGCGGCTGGACACTCCTCAGTCTGCCGGCGATCGCAGTGGCTGACGAGTGCTGGCCGATATCAAGCAGACGTGTGCACCGCCGCAAAGCCGGCGAACTCCTTCATCCGGCGCATGAGCCCTTGGCAGTGCTCCAACGACTCAAAGTCGAGCTCGGCAGCCGAAATTTCGAAGCTCAATACCAACAGAATCCGACGCCGGCCGACGGTATTATCATCTCGCCCAAATGGTTTCCTCGCTACACCGCCGCCCCCACTCCGGCACCAGGAGACCGCATTTTCCTCAGCGTCGACACAGCCATGAAGGACGACGAGCACAATGACTACACCGTGTGCACGGTCTGGCTTGATCACTGGACAGGCTCTTACTTCCTGCTCGACGTCTTCCGTGAAAAGCTCGATTACCCGAATCTCAAGCGAGCCGTCTTCCGCTGGGTTGACACGTATCCATCCTATGCCGGCCTCATTATCGAAGAGGCGGGGTTTGGCACCGCCCTGATTCAGGAGCTCTCGCAATCGAGCGCCATCAAACCGATTCCATTTAAGCCTGAAGATTCCAAAGTGATGAGGGCGCACGCTCAAACAGCGCGCATCGAAGCAGGTCTTGTTGTTTTGCCGAGGGAGGCGCCTTGGCTCGGCGATTTCCTAACCGAGGTCCAACAATTCCCTGCTGGCCGTCACGATGACCAAGTCGATAGCATGATTCAATTTCTGACCTATATCCATCGCCGGCCGGGCTACTCCCCTCTTTGGGCATGATCGCCGGCTCATTTGCGTGAGTGCCCGACGACTTGTCGCGCTGTGAGGAATATCGATCGCACAGTCCTTCCTATCGCGATGGTGGGACTACGCCGCCACCGATCAGGGAGGCAACATCAACTTGAAGGGCAAGACCGCGGCCGATCTCGACGTCACGGTATGTCGATCTTTCCCGCCTCGTTCCATCGAACGGCCACGACGAAATCCGCGCGCTTTAGAACCCCGCGTTTGATCAGTTCATTTCGCAGATCGTCCCACTGAAGCATTTCAAGGGTTGGGTCTCCCTTTGCAAAGAGGTCGGGCGCAACGCTCCTCTCTGCCCGCGCGCGAAGGCGGCCAGCAATCGGGAACCGCCGGCACAGCCATTAGCATTGTGTTCAAGAAGTAGCCGCGCTGCCGTTCGTTCGCGGAGCCGAAACGAAAGCGGAAATGGCGCGAGGCCTGCGGACCAGCCTCCACTCTCGAGGCCGAAAGCGGCATTCGCAGATATGATCAAGGTTGCGGAGGAGGCCTTTCTGGCTCGCCGTCGCCACGTCACCTGATCTTCGATCGACCTAGCTAACCGGCCTGACGGGAAGGTGAAGCGTGGTTGTCGGCATGTAGGGCCTCAACGCCTGGCTGGTCGGATTCTGAGGCTCTGCAAAAATGGAAACCACCAGAACAACGAAACCTGTCAACGGAACCCATGAGACTTCCCCGAGGTACTTACCAGCCGAAGGGCCGCCGTAGATGACGACAGACCCTTCCGATTCATCGCTAAACCATTTCCACCCGGCCGCAGCTTCTCGGAACGACGAAATCACACGGCGAAACACTTTTCGCTGATCTTCCTTTGCAGTCGGAAAGCAAGTAAAAGCATAGCGCGGAGCCAAGTGGTTAGACGAGTCGCTTGGCACCTTGCCGATTGTGCACGTGAATCCCGGCAACGCCGTAGTCGCGTTCCAATGCTCTGCCATGGCAGGATCAGCCGCTCCCTTCAGATCGGCGAAGTCGTTGGATCGGCTGTCAAGCACGTGCTTGATGACAGCACATGTATCGTCGCACGCGGCAGACGCTTGTGTTGGAGAGAGTGCAAGCGTCAGTGCAAGAATGCACATCACACCGCGCATCTCGTTTTCCCTTCTTGCCACCAGAAGGCGACAATAGTCTTGTCGCTGCGCCGACACCAGATAGCGCAAGTGCGTCGGCGTGCACCACAGAGCTGGAGACCACGTGTATCGGTCGAGATGAAGCGGCCGCTGATGCTCTTTGAGATAACGCGTTTCGAAATCGTCTTCTGCGGTCATGACGATTGAGTCCTCCGTAATTTTATTGCGCGCTAATCATGTTGCGTGGTCCTCCCGACCGTCGTTGGTCATGTCTGGCGCCTGATTGAGCCAAGACTCGTTGATTTGGCTCAACCCGGGTCGCGGTTGCTCGAAATGGGGATCGGCTCATGCAACGGCGCGACATCGATCGTTTCGCGATCGCGCGGACGAGCGAGCGCGACCGACTGCCGCCGCCGCACTTTGATCTTGATCAAAACGTTGCCGCGAAAACGCCCGATACTAGAGCCATCGGAAAATTAGCACCAATGGAAGGCGCGAAAATGGGCGACGCATCTCACGCCATCAAACCGCATGCTCTTAAGGCGGAGCATAAGGGTTCGCCCCGGCGGCGCCATTGCGCCAGATCGAGTTCTCATCGGCCGGATGGAGAAATCGTGATCTAGGTTGATCAGGATCAAAAATGGCCACACGCTTATCCTTTCTATTTTGAATACAAGCATCAGGGACGTTGGGAATGACAAAAATATCGTTACCGCACAATGCGTGGGTCCTGGTCGGAGACGGCCGTAAAGCCCTGGTGCTACGCAACGAGGGCGTCGCTGCTTTTCCGAATCTCAGGAAGATCGATGTCTTCCATGATGCGCCCAACC
>JANYBR010000228.1 GCA_025360685.1 Pseudomonadota bacterium | reverse complement strand
GAAAGTAGTTGCGCACTCATCGCTTTGCCCTTTTCTTCGCAGATTCTTTTTTCTTCTTCGGCAAGATCCGTCCCGCCACCGCGTCGAGTTTCTTCATCAGTTTCGCATCGCGCTTGTCCGGTGCGGTGATGATCGCCGTGTCGAGCACATGCTCGATCTGCGGCGAGGCGGTGTGCCAGGGGCCAAGCTTGCCCGAAACATTCATGATGAGCTTGCGCGCGTTCTCCGCGTTGGCATGCAGGACCTTCACCACCGCATCGACCGTGACATGGTCATGTTCGGGGTGCCAGCAATCATAGTCGGTCACCATGGCGACGATGGCATAGGGCAACTCGGCCTCGCGCGCCAGCTTCGCCTCGGGCATCGCCGTCATGCCGATCACCGAACAGCCCCAGGAGCGGTAGAGATTGCTTTCCGCGAGCGAAGAGAATTGCGGCCCTTCCATGCAGATATAGGTGCCGCTGCGAGCATATTCGATATTCTCCTCGGCGCAGGCGCGCTGCAGCGCATCGGCGATACGCGAGTCGATCGGATGCGCCATCGAGACATGTGCGACGAAGCCAGGGCCAAAGAAGCTTTTCTCGCGCGCGAAGGTGCGGTCGATGAACTGGTCGGCGATGACGAATTTGCCGGGCGGCAATTCCTCTTTCAGCGAGCCGCATGCGGAGACCGAGATCACATCCGTCACGCCCACGCGCTTCAAGACGTCGATATTGGCGCGGTAGTTGATCGAGCTCGGCGACTGGACATGGCCGCGGCCATGGCGCGGCAGGAACACCAGATCGGTGCCCTTGTAGGTGCCGAACAGCAGCGCGTCCGACGCCTCGCCCCAGGGCGATTTGATCCGCTTCCAGCGCGGTTTTTCAAGGCCAGCAATGTCATAGACACCGCTGCCGCCGATGACGCCGAGGATTGTTCTCATTCCGGTATCAGGGATCGGTTATCAGGTATCAGGTATCAGATCGGCGGAGATTCCGATACCTGATCCCCGATCCCCGTCTTCCGATCAATGCTCGTCTTTCCACACCCGGCGGTAGGACAGGTACAGCAGTCCCGACAGCACGATCAGGAAGATCATCACGCCCACACCGATATGGTGGCGCTCTTCCAGATGCGGCTCGGACGTCCAGGCCAGGAAGGTGACGATGGCATTGGCCTCGTCCGCCAGCTTGTTCGGCGCGCCGTCGACGAAGGTCACCTGGCCGTCGGACAGCGGCGGCGGCATGGCGATGTTCCAGCCGATGAAATACGGATTGTAGTACTTGCCGTCGGGCACCTTGAAGCCAGCGGGCGGCTTTTGCGCAAAGCCGAGCATCAGCGAGTAGACATAGCGCGCTCCGTCCGCGCGAGCTTTCTCGATCAGCGACAGATCGGGCGGCAGCGCACCGCCATTGACCGTGCGCGCGGCCTGCTCATTGGCGAACGGCGGCGGGAAATAGTCGGCCGGCGCGCCGGGGCGCGTTAGCGCGTTGCCCTTGTCGTCGACCGTCTCGCCCTTGTCGTTCGGCTCGGCCGCGATCTTGTAGCCGGCCGCGATGGCTTTCATCTGCGCCGCCGAGAAGCTTGGTCCGCCTGTTTCCGACAGCGTGTGAAAGGCGACGCGGTTCAGGCTGTGACAGGCCGAACAGACTTCCTTGTAGACCTGAAAGCCGTGTTGCAGATCGGCGCGGTTGAATGTCCCGAATGGACCTTCGAAGGACCAGTGCATGTCCTTGAACGGCGCCTGGTCCCCGGTCGCGGCCGCCGCGGGAACCGACAGAGCGAGGCCGAATACCAGACCAAGCGAAAGTGCGAAGCGCATGGATGTCCTCACTTGGCTGGTCCGAGCACGGCTTTGGTGATGCTGTCGGGAAGCGGTTTTGGGGTTTCGATCAGACCGAGAACCGGCATCAGCAGCCAGAAGAAGCCATAATAATAGGCCGTGCCGACGCGCGCTACCAAGACCAGCGGAAAGCCGAAACGCATCGCATCGACCGACTGCGCGCCGCAATAGCCCAGCACGACGCAATCGACGACCAGGAGCCAGAAGAACTGCTTCATCAGCGGGCGGAAGCGGCTGGAGCGCACCTTGCTCGTGTCGAGCCAGGGAATGAACGCGAGGGTCAGGATCGCGCCGGCCAGCACGATCACGCCGATCAACTTCTGCGGAACGGAACGCAGCATCGCGTAGAACGGCAGCAGGTACCATTCGGGCACGATGTCCGACGGCGAAGGACGCGTTCTATGTCGGTCTGTTCGCTATCCTGTTCGCCGGCCTTGTGTTCTTCGCACCCGACTTTGTCGGCAATCCGGACAACTACATCCCCGCCAATCCGCTGGTGACGCCGTCGG
>JANYBR010000163.1 GCA_025360685.1 Pseudomonadota bacterium | reverse complement strand
GTCACCAGCCGCAAGGTAGCCGATCACAGGCCGATCGACTCGACCGCTTTCTGGTAGGCCGGCTCGACGGTATCCAGGGAAAGATGCTGGTAAACCTCCAGGCTTTTCTTGCTCTCGTGCCCGGAAATCAACTGGATTTGCGCGTCGGACAAGCCCTGCGCCGTCAAGAAGGTCAGCATCTGGTGCCGGAACAAGTGGGGGTGGACGTGTTGGGTGATCCCCGCCCGGTCGCGGTACGCCTGCACGATCTGCTGCACACGTCGCGGCGTGAAGGGTGTGCAGCGCTGTGATTCGAACAGGTAGCGGTTCTTCGGGTTGGCCCGGAGATGGCTCCTGAGCACCAGACGGAAGCCCTTGGGGAAGAGGATGTAGCGGTCCTTGCTGCCCTTGCCCTGGTTGATGAATATCTTGCCCTGCTGAGTGTCCACGTCCTCGACGCGGATGCCGACCAGCTCGCTGACGCGCACGGCCGTGAAGAAGAGCAGCTTGAGCATGATCTCGTGCTGGAGGTCGCCGCACTCCTGGATGACGCGGAAGAATCGCTTGAGGTCGGCCTCCGGCAACAACTGGGGCAGCTTGCGTTCCTTCTTGGGCTTGCGCAGGCCGAGCTTCCTCCGCGCTTGCTGGCAGACGTAGCCGAAGTCGGCGTAGCCGAGCCGCTCCTTGCGGGCGATGCGGACGATCTGGGCGACGACGGCCGATTTCGCGTTTTCGTTCGGCGCTACGAAATCCTCTCGCTTTCCCATCTTCTTGGCCACGCTATCGCCTCCTGACGGGTGCCAACAGTTCGCCTTTCCGTAATTCTGCGAAATGCTATGCTGCCGCCCGGTTTCTGGCAACCGTTCTTTCGCCGGACGGCGGAGAGTTGCGGGTCGCCTGTTGCCACGAAGGGGGCCGCGTGAAGCGCGAATGGAACGCCGACGAGTTGGCAGAACACTGGACCTTGCTGCCCGGCGAGAAGCCGTTGCTCGCCAACAAGACAGGCCCGACGCGCCTCGGCTTTGCCGTCCTCCTGAAGTTCTTTCAGCACGAAGGATGCTTCCCTCAACATCCCCAGGAGATCCCCGACGTCGTGGTGCGGCACGTCGCCCGGCAAGTCGACGTCGAGGCGTCGGCATGGCCGCACTATCGCTGGCAGGGCCGCACTATCGAGTATCACCGCGCTCAGATCCGGAAGCTGCTTGGCTTTCGGGAGGCCACAGTGGAAGACGGCGAGGCGCTCGCCGCCTGGCTTGTCGAACACGTCTTACCTCACGACCTCCATCCCGACCATCTCCGTAACAAGATCCTGGAGCGTTGCCGGTCCTCGCGCATCGAACCGCCATCGTCGGAACGGACCGACCGCCTGGTGCGATCGGCACTGCATACCTTCGAGACGCGCTTCTGTGCCGCCACGTGCAAACGCCTGACGCCGTCGGTTCGCGAGCGACTGGAAGCGCTGTTGCTGCCGGAACCGACCGCGGCAAGTGATCCACCAGAGCCGAGTTGGGCCGTTCTCACGGGGCTGCTCGCCGATCCCGGCCCCGCCAACCTGGAAAGCCTCCTGGAGGAGGTCGCAAAACTCGACCGGGTCCGGGGACTCGGCCTGCCACGGGACCTCTTCGACGACATCTCCCCAAAAGTCCTTCAGACCTACAGACGTCGCCTCGCCGCGGAAGCGGCCTACGAACTGCGACGGCACGCCGCTCCGCTCCGGCTGACGCTGCTGGCCGTCTTCAGCCATTTGCGGGAGCGCGAACTCACGGACACCTTGGTGGATCTGCTGCTGAGCATGGTCCACCGCATCGGTGCCCGCGCTGAACGCCGGGTCGAACAGGAACTGCTGGAAGACCTCAAACGCGTTGCCGGCAAGAACGGTCTCCTCTTCCAGTTGGCCGAGGTCGCCTTGGCGCAGCCTGACGGCATCGTCAAGGACGTGGTCTACCCGATCGTCAATGAGCAGACGCTGCGCGATCTGGTCAAGGAATGGAAAGCCAGCGGTCCGGCCTACCGCAAGCACGTCCAGACCGTCATCCGCAACTCCTACCGGTCGCACTACCGCCGCATGATGCCCCGCCTGTTGCGCGCCTTGGACTTCCGCTCCAACAACGAGACGCACCGGCCTGTCCTCAACGCCCTGGCGTTGCTGAAGAAGTACGCCGACAGCAAGCTGACGGCCTACCCGCCCGATGAGGACGTCCCGGTGGAGGGCGTCGTACGCGGCTCCTGGCAACAAGCCGTCCTGGAGCAGGACAAGGACGGCGCCCCGCGCGTCAATCGCATCTCCTACGAGATCTGTGTCCTCCAAGCCCTCCGCGAGCGGCTCCGCTGCAAAGAGATCTGGGTCAAGGGCGCCGACCGCTACCGCAACCCCGACGAGGACGTGCCCGCCGACTTCGATGTGCAGCGAACCACCTACTATGCCGCCTTACAGCTCTCCCAGGACGCTGACGCGTTTGTCGCCCAGATGCGTCAGGAGATGACAGTGGCCCTCGCAGACTTGGATCGTACACTACCGAAGAACGAGCATGTGCAGATCTTGCCCAAGTCCGGCGGCTGGATTGCGCTGTCCAAACTCGAGCCCCAGCCCGAGCCGGAGAACATCCTGGCCCTCAAGGCGGACCTGGCGGCGCGATGGCCGATGACGGGCTTACTCGACATGCTCAAGGAGACCGACTTGCGCGTTGGTTTCAGCGATGCCTTCCGAAGCCCCACGGCCTTCGAGCGCATGGACCGGGGGATCCTGCAACAGCGCCTTCTGCTGTGCCTGTACGGCCTGGGGACCAACACCGGCCTCAAGCGAATGAGCGCCGAGGAGCACGGCGCCACTTACAAGGATCTCCTCTACATACGGCGGCGCTTCATCACCCGGGACCAGATGCGGCACGCCATCACCGAAGTGGTCAACGCCATCTTTCGTGTGCGCCTTCCGCAGATCTGGGGCGAAGGCACGACGGCGTGCGCCTCCGACTCCAAGAAGTTCGGGGCATGGGATCAGAACCTGATGACGGAGTGGCACGTCCGCTACGGAGGTCGCGGGGTGATGATCTACTGGCACGTGGAGAAGAAGGCGGCCTGCATCTACTCGCAGCTCAAGGCATGCTCGTCCTCGGAAGTGGCCGCCATGATCGAGGGCGTCCTGCGCCACTGCACGGAGATGGCCGTGGACCGGCAATACGTCGACAGTCACGGGCAGAGCGAAGTGGCGTTCGCCTTCTGCCGGCTGCTGGGCTTTCAGTTATTGCCTCGCCTAAAGGCGATCCACCGGCAGAAGCTGTACCGCCCGGAGGCCGGCAAACCCGAAGCGTTCGCGCGCCTGCAACACGTCCTGTCGCGCCCAATCAACTGGGACTTGATCGGGCAGCAATACGACCAGATAGTCAAATACGCGACGGCCCTGCGGCTGGGGACGGCAGAGACGGAAGCGATCCTACGGCGGTTCACGCGCAACAACGTGCAGCACCCGACGTATAAGGCACTGGCCGAGTTGGGCAAGGCGCGCAAGACGATTTTCCTCTGCCGCTACCTTCAATCAGAGGCACTGCGCCGCGAGGTCAACGAGGGGCTCAACGTGATCGAGAACTGGAACAGCGCCAACGGGTTCATCTTCTTCGGCAAGGGCGGGGAGTTCGGGAGCAACCGTCACGAGGACCAGGAGGTGAGCATGCTGGCGCTGCACCTATTGCAGATCAGCCTGGTCTACGTCAACACACTGATGATTCAGCGCGTGCTGTCCGATCCGTCGTGGTCCGGGAAGCTGACACCCGAGGATCGGCGCGCCCTGACGCCACTGATCTACGGCCACGTCAACCCCTATGGGGTATTCCGCCTCGATATGGACACCCGCTTGTCGATCGACCCCACAGAAGACGTTTCGGCCGCGTAGCCTGCTACTTTGCGGCTGGTGACACGGATGTTGGGTTTAGCCCTCCCCGCGGGGGCGGGGTTTCCGGGGCGTGTGCTGGTCGAGAAACAACCGGTGTGGATCATGGATCTCATGCGGGACGAAAACTTCCCGCGGGCGAAGGTTGCCGGCAACCTCGGCGTCAAGAGGGCGTTTGCGTTTCCGGTGTTGACCGCCGCCGGGATCGTGGCGGTCCTCGAGTTCTTCACCGGCGAGCCCAAGGAACCCGACGAGGTGCTCTTGCCGGCCATGACGCAGATCGGCCTCCAACTCGGTCAGGTCTTCGAGCGCAAGCGGGCGGAACGCGCCCTTCAGAAGGCCAACATGCTCTCGGACATGGCCCTCGAATTGACCAACAGCGGCTACTGGCATGTGGACTACAGCGATCCCGACTACTACTACCAGTCCGAGCGTGCCGCCCGGATTGT
>JANYBR010000159.1 GCA_025360685.1 Pseudomonadota bacterium | reverse complement strand
GCGTCGCGCGCCACGTGCTCCGGCAAAGCTGAACCGTCGGCGATGATCGCGTGGAGCGACGGAACATGACTAATAATACTAGTCAACCCTTCGCGTCGAGTACCTAGCAATCGCTCGATCTTCCGGGCCGTGTCGTGCGTGCCGGCAAATGCGACGCCGGTGAGCCGGTGATCGTGGAAGAGGACAGCGTCAGTCTCCCTTCCATCGCCTGGCAAAAGGTGAAGGACATGCGACGGCACGCCTGCTTCTAGCAGAAGATGAATTGCCGTCGATGCAATCAATGGCGTTCGATAAGCTGGCCTGGAGAGTACAGAGTGGCCATCGTGAAGCGCTCGACAAACCAGTTGCACAAGAGCCGCAAGCGGAGCATTCGCCGGTGAGATACAGGCGAAAATTCCGGGCGCCGGGTTCTGCGTGCCCTTCAGGGTTTCAGTGCCGAGCCTTTGCGTGATTGGCTTGAGATCTATCATGGCGTGTTGCAGAGCAATTGAACGAAAGAATTCGATCGTTGCAAGCGTCTCGCGCACGGCGGACTGAAGTGTCATGCCTGCCTCCCGCACCAGAAGTGCCATAAGGAGAGGAACATTTTTCTCAAACAGATCGGCCGCGCGACTCCAAATCGCCGCCCGCTCACTTTGATAGAACGCTTGCCAATCGCCCTGCGCGCGGGAGGAGCAGTCGAATGCTTCGTGAATATCTGCCGTGGTTGCTTCGCTGACATCTCCGATTACGCGCTCGCGATTGGTAGGATCGCAAGCAGGTCGGCCGGTTCCCGGCCGTATTTTGCCATTGATCACGGGGTGCGCGACGAACTGCCGGGTGAGCGCCGACCGCATCGCAGTTATCAAAGGGGCCGCTTGAACTGGATCGCCAAGCAGCAAGCCGGTCACTGCCGATGCCCCTGCTAGAATTGCGTGCGGCTTTTGCACGTCGGGATTGCGGCGCGGTTGTGTTTTGGCCCATGCCTGAACTGGATCAGCCACCAGTTCGCCCATCGGAACTTTGTTGTTGGCGAGGCGATTGGCGAAAGAGGTATTGGCTCCATTTTCGAGCAACCGGCGCACAAGAAAAGCAAGCAGATATTCGTGGCCGCCAACCGGTGCGTAAAGGCGAGTAGCCGCACCAATGCGCTGTGGCCGCAGGACCTCGGGATAGAGGCCGTAGAGCGCGTCGGCCATCCCATAGAACCGGTGAAATTCATAGTCAGATCGCGTTCCGGCTAGCACACTGACGGCTGTGAGGGTGTGCGCGTTGTGCGTTGCGAACTGAGGGAAGAAAGCTTTATTTCCCTCCAGCAGTGCGTGGGCGCATGCAAGATAGGAGGTGTCGGTTGCAACCTTCCGCGTGAACACGGGGTAGTCGGGTAGCCGCAGCGCGCTGGCCCTGCGAATCTCGGTATCCCAGAACGCGCCCTTCACTAGACGTACTGGAATACGTCGGCGCTGCTGCTCCGCGAGCCAGCTCAACCAGTCGATCACCGCGAGGGCGCGCTTTTGATAGGCTTGAACTGAAAGGCCAAGGCCATCCCAACGTCTCAGTGCCGGGACGTTACCCAATGCTTCAAACAGATCGAGGACCAACTCAAGGCGATCAGACTCTTCCGCGTCAAAAGTGATTGCGATGTTGGCGTTCCGTGCGTCCGCACAAAGAGAAGAGAGCGGTTCCAATAGTTCCGCAAGGACCTGATCACGTTTGCGGTATTCTAGGCGTGGATGCAGGGCTGACAATTTGATTGATACACTCGGCTGTTCGAACAGTGACACTTCGGGGTCAGTGGTGGTGACAGCAATCGCCTGAATCGCTTCGCGATAGCGGGCGTAGTTCTGTGCGGCCGCTGCTCGTGTCAGGGCCGCTTCGCTGAGCATGTCGAAGGAGAAGCGGTAGCCTTGATCCATCAAAGGGTCAGTCTTCTTCAGGGCCTCGGCGATTGTCTCTGCAAACACGAATTGCCGTCCAAGTCTCGACACGCCCCTGTCGATCGCGGTTCTGATCGCTCCAGTTCCATAACGAGCGGCCAGCACATGTTTGGCGCGACTATCCAAGACACCAGGCTCATCCCGGGGGCGTTCAATTTCGGCGGCCAGCGTCAAGAGATTGCTGAGGCGGTTGACGGCGAACGAATCCGAATGACCGAGATGGCTTCGCCAATCACCATCGCGCAACTGGTCACGAATGAGGTGGTCGGCTGCGGCTTTGTCGGAAATTCTCGGCATGGTCTCTGCCATACAGAGAAGTGCCAAGCCTTCCGGGCTCGACAGATCGTATTCCTGGGTAAATAAGTCGACCAAATTGCGGCTTTGCCTGCCGGCGCGAATGCGCTGAACCAGATCGCGAGCAAAATAATCAACCGCGAGCCGCTCCGCCGGAGACAGCGCACCCTTCCCGATCAAGATATCTGAAAGGACATCTTCGTCGGCCAAATATGATGCTGAAATTGCGGTTCGTAGGTTGTCCAAGACGGATGCCTCACTACCAGCAAGTCTCTTTATACCCACTTGCCGTTCCAAATACTGACTCTGGTCAAGTTGTTGCGACGTCGATGAAGTGTTGTGCTGCCCACGACGGCCACCGAATGTCGGATTTCTGCCTTTCGAGAGATTTGGCGGGC
>JANYBR010000132.1 GCA_025360685.1 Pseudomonadota bacterium | reverse complement strand
AGAACGTTGATCGCGCCTTCCTCGAGTGCCAACCGCATCACTTTTTGAAAAACCACCGCCGTTCGATTGCGTGTGGCTGGCGCGAGAGTCCGATGGTTTGTTGCCAACCAGTCCATATGACTGATGAAGCTGCGTGTTGTGATCTTGGTGATGTCCATTTTGCCAAACGTCAGAAGCAGGCCACGCTTCGAATTGCGCAAGATCGATTGGGTGTCACGCCATGCCCGTTGGCTCTTTAGTTCTCCTCTCTCCGCGCGCATTTTGTCCCGCTGAATCAGCTTGTCAGCGAAATGCTCAAACGTACGTTCCTTTGGCAGTGCCCGAAGGTCGCCACGAGCCGCTAAAGCTGCCCGAAATTCGTCAGCTGCCTTGATAGCGTCGATGCGTGTCGTTGCCTTAGTGCTTTTGGTGATGCGCTTTCGTTCGGCGGGCAGCCAGACGCGGACGCGATAGTACGGGCTTGCGTTGACCTTGAAGACGACCACACCACGGCAGACTGGTATGGTGCGGCCATCCACGGCATTTCGGCTGCTGTTCGCTTGCTTGCTCATGCCGCGGCTAGAATCTTATGCGTCGTTCCAACACCGATGCGCAATTGTTTGGCGATCGTATGAATCGAATGACCCTTTTCGCGAAGAAGCCGCACGCTGATAATGACGCTCGGATTTACGTTCGATGGACGACCCAATTTCTTCCCTTGCGCGCGAGCCCTGGCTAGGCCCGCATTAATGCGCTCTCGGATGAGTTCACGCTCATACTCCCCGAGCGCGGAGAAGATACCGAAGACCATTCTGCCTGCAGGAGTTGCGGTGTTGATCGCTTGCTGATGGATGTAGAGGTCAATTCCCATCGCTTGCACTTCTGTCATGAACGATGTGAGGTCTTGAATTGACCGCCCGAGACGATCGATCGACCAAGCCATCACGACATCGATTTCTCGCCGCTGCACCATCTGGAACAGGCGATCAAATGAGGGCCGATCGGACCGTCCCTTAGCGCCGCTAATGCCGTTGTCCGTCAGCTCAGCAACAATATGCCAGCCCATGCGTTGGGCTGTTTGTCGTAGTTCGAGAAGCTGATTTTCGACTGTCTGATGGTTGGTCGAGACACGGGCATAAATGACTGCACGATGCTGACGGCTGGCACTCAAATTCGACACTAGAAACCTCCTGGTAAATCAAGGAGATAACGATACACACTAGTGATACACTTGTCAATCACTTATTGATATATATACAAATGTCCCGCATTCGTAATGCGGGGGTCGGGTGTTCGAGTCACCCAGGCGGCACCACCCGTTCCGACACTTGGCAAGCCGCGGACCGGGTCCGCGCGTCGGCTATCTAGGCGCGCTAGCAAAGCGACACGCACGAGAGGCGCGGTCGTCGCGCTTCTGCGATAGGCGGCAATAGCTCAGCGGACAATCCGCCCGTCCACGACGGCGACGATTCGATCCGCCTTCGCCGCGAAGCCCGCGTCGTGCGTGACGACGATGACAGCGCGGCCGCGCTTGTGCGCGAGATCGATGATCAGTGACTGAACCGTTGCGCTGGAGACGGTGTCCAGGTTTCCCGTTGGCTCGTCGGCGAGACCGACGGCGGGGTCGTTGGCGAGCGCGCGCGCGATCGCCACACGCTGGCTCTGTCCGCCCGAGAGTTGCTTCGGCAGCTTGTGGATTTCGCTTGCGAGACCCAGGCTGATAAGCAATTCGGTCGCCCGCTCTTTTCTGTCGGAGGGCGCGAGCCGCGCCAGCCGGTCCATTGGTAAAAGCACGTTTTCGAGTGCCGAGAATTCCGGCAAGAGGAAATGCGACTGAAAGACAAAGCCCAGCCGAGCGAGACGCACATCGGCAAGCGCGTCTTCATCCAAGCCCGTCGTTTCTTCGCCGCCGAGCCAGGTGCGACCGGAAGTCGGTTTGTCGAGCAAGCCCAGGAGATAGAGCAGCGACGACTTGCCGGATCCGGATGGACCCGTGACTGCGACGCACTCGCCGGAGGCAATTTCAAGACTCGCGTCGCGCACGAGCGTCACCGGCACTTCGCCCTCGAGCCGGCGCGTCACGCTCTCTGCCCTGAGCGCTATCGTCATCACGCGCCGCCGCGCAGGATGTCGACCGGCCGCAAGCGCGCCGCTTTGCGTGCGGGTAGCACTGCCGCGGCGATGGCGGCCGTCATTGCGAAGCCGCCAGCCAAGACGAATTGAAACCAACCCCAATCCATCATCAGGTATTGAACGTCGCTGCTGCCCGGGAATTTGAACTGGATATTCATCATGCCCAACATCATCAGGGCGCCGAGCGGCAGACCGACGACACTACCCGCCAAACCCAGGGCGAGGCCTTGGACGAGAAAAATCTTCTGCACATCGCTGGCGTGGAAGCCCATCGACTTGAGAATGGCGATGTCGCGATGTTTTTCCGTGACGACAGTCGAGATGACGTTATAGATCCCGAACGAGGCGACGATAAGAACGGCGCTGACGACCGAATACATAATGACCTTGCGCAGCATCAGCGCGCTCATCAGATCTTCAGACGCCTCTTGCCACGAGACGGCCTTGTAGCCGATGCGCCGCTCGATGTCCGCCGCCACAACCTGCGCGCGGGTACCGTCGTCCAGTCGCACGATGATGCTGTTGGCCCGGTCGGGACGATCGAGCAGCGCCTGGACGCGCTTGATAGTGACGAAGGCCTGACCCTCGTCGACGTTGACGCGTCCCGTGTGAAAGACGGCGACGACCTTGAAGGTC
>JANYBR010000126.1 GCA_025360685.1 Pseudomonadota bacterium | reverse complement strand
AGAAGGTGCGGTTCGTCGTCTTGAAGATGTCCTCGCAACCGCCGGCGCTGACCGGAGTCCAGCCCTTGTTGCGCCAGTCCGAGCCGCCGATGGGGATGTAGCTGCTTCCCACAAGAACAACTTTATCGGTGTGATTGCAGGCACGGAGCGTAATGGCGCTCGCGGCTTCGGCGGGGCTGGCCAGCGTCACCGCTGCCAATCCCGTCATCCCGAGCAGCGTGGCCGTGCCAAGAAATTTTGAAAACGAGGACATGAACGACATCTCCTGATTTAGGACCGACCGCCGCGATCGGCCGCTCGCGAGTATGTCGAAAAATAGGGCAAAATCATATGGCGGTTTTGAGGCGCCCCGCATTTGGCGGCCGACAGGTGGCGCCAGGCAGGGCGTTGTGGCGCCGCCGGATCTCGAGTTCTGGCACGCTTCGGGCCGCGCGCGCCCGCGCCAAGCCACAATCACTATTGTCGCCGCTGGTTCCGCCACGTTGCAATTGCCTGCACTATGATGCGATGTGCCTTGTTGCTCAGGAGCGATGGCGCTAGGGAAGTTCGCTTCCCGGCGTGGTGACGAAATATGAAGGTGAGTAGGGATATGGCCGTGGAGCATGTTGACGTTCTCATCGTGGGTGCAGGCCTCTCTGGCGTGGGCGCAGGCGTGCATCTGCATGAGAGGTGCCCGGACAGGAGCTATCTCATTCTGGAAGGGCGCCCGGCGATGGGCGGGACGTGGGATTTATTTCGCTATCCCGGCATTCGTTCCGACAGCGATATGCACACCCTGGGTTACAGTTTCAAACCTTGGCTCGATGCGAAGGCGATCGCGGATGGACCGGCCATCCTCGACTATGTGAAGGAGACCGCTTCGCAGTACGGCGTCGACCAGCGCATCCGCTACAACCATCTCGCTCGCAGTGCGTCCTGGTCGAGCCAGGATGCGAAGTGGACGATCGAGGCCGAGCACGACGAGGTTGAGTCCCGTGGCGGTTACGATGATATCGGCTTCGAGCTCTTGGCCGGACGTTAGCCGGATTCCCGTTTCGGTGAAGGCATCGATGTGGTCGGTGACGACTGAAGCCTTGCCCGAACGGATCGCTTCGAACAGATCACTGTTCGGCACCAGGCAGAGGCGTTGGTCCCAGGGATTGTAGGTCGGCGTGAAGTGGGTCGCGACGTCATAGTCCGGTCCCAGTTCCTTGCGCACCATGTCTACCAGCGTCTTCTTCACTTTCGCAGGCTGGGTGCGTGTCTGGCGATACATGTATTGCTGCAAGGTGACGTTCTTCCAGCGCGTGATCGCATAGGCCCAGCGCTGCGGCAGGAAGGAGCGCATGGCGTTGGCGATCGAATCCTTATCGGGACGCGATACCACATAGGTCGGAGAACGCTGCAGCATGACAATGTGCGCGACGTCCTTCGACATGGCGGGAACCAGCGTCATCGCGGTCGCGCCGGAGCCGATGACAACGACTTTCTTGCCCTTGTAGTCCAGATCTGAGGGCCATTTTTGCGGATGAACGATTTGGCCCTTGAAGCGTTCGATGTCCTTGAATTCAGGCGTAAAGCCTTCGCGGTAGCTGTAGTAGCCGGAATTCATGAAAAGGAAGTTGCAGGTGAAGCGAACGGTCTCGCCTGTGTCCCTGCGTTCAGCCTCGATCGTCCATTTCGCGTCTGCGCTCGACCAGGACGCCTTCTTCGCGAGGTGGTTGTAGCGAATGTGCTTGTCGACATCGTTTTCGGTGGCAGTCTGCCGCACATAGTCGAGGATCGCCGGACCGTCGGCGATCGCCTTGGCATCGAGCCAGGGTTTGAAGCTGTAGCCGAGTGTGTGCATGTCGCTGTCGGAGCGGATGCCGGGATAACGAAAGAGATCCCAGGTACCACCCATCGACGGCCGCCCCTCGAGAATGAGGTAGCTCTTGTCCGGACAGTTCTCGTGCAGGTGCACGCCGGCGCCCACGCCGGACAGGCCTGCGCCCACAATGAGAACGTCGACATGCTCCAAAGCCATGATCCTACTCGCCTTCGTTCCGCCGGCCCCGGAGGGTCCAATGAGCGCTCACCACGGTCTTGCCTAGCGCCAAGCGTGTTGCACGACAAGCTACTTGGCACTGTTGCTCAGCCCAAGGCAACGCCGGGGCATGGCGCCGAATCCCGGGTAACCAAAATTCTGCAACCGGAGCAATAGTTGATATTCTTGCGGCGTTGGCTTGGCTGGGGAATCGGCTCCATGACTTCTGTGATCAGTCCGTCGGAGGCGCTCGGCCTGTCCGGTGCCGCGCTCGAAAGCCGCTGCATTCGGGCCACGCATCATATTTCGGACCATGCCTATCGCCAGATCGCCGAACGGATGCGGTCGGACGCCATCGCCAACGAGATGGTCTACGAGCATGAGGGTGTACCGGAACCGGTGCGCGTCATGCTGCGGCCGATTCTCGCGCGGCGCGAACAACTCACTTACGTGCACTATGTCTGCCAGCAGATCGCCGAAGCACTAAAGCAATTTCCGACGCAGTTTCTCAAAGACCCGAATATCCGCGAGATTCTTGCCGTCAGCGATGAAGAAGCCAGCTGGCTTAGGGAAATCTGGACACCTGAGCATGGGCGATACAATCCGGTGTATGGCCGCCTCGACGCGGTGTGCGATTTTGCCAGCCAGGGTTGGCAGGACACGCTGCGCTTCATGGAGCCAAACCTGTCCGGCGTTGGCGGCATCCACTACTCGCCGGTCGCCGAACAGATGGTCATGCGCGATATCGTGCCGACGCTGGTGGCGCACGATCCGGAATTATCCATCGCGCTGCTGCCAGATCAGCGCGATCTCTTTGTGCAGCTTCTCATCGATCATGCCCGTTCCATGGGTCGCAAGACCTGCAACATCTGTTTTGTCGAGCCAAAGTACGAGCATGACGGCCCGGCCGAACAGTCAGTGCTCATCAAATTCCTGATCGAGAAGTTCGGACTGACGATCGAGCACGCCGATCCGCGCGAATTGCGGACTGAAGGAAGCGAAGTCTATTACGGCACCACGCGTATCGACATTGCCTACCGCGACTACGAAACGCGCGATCTCATCGCGCTGGAGAAGGAGCTCGGCAAGCCGCTCGACGGCATGCGCCTGCTGCTTAAGCAGAATCGGATGATCTCATCGCTCACCGGAGACTTCGACCACAAGAGCTGCTTCGAAATTCTCACCGATCCAGCCATCGCAGAGCGGCTGTTCGCGCCCGAAGATTGCCGGTTGTTCGAACGCCACGTTCTGTGGACACGCATTGCGAGCGACCGGCGAACGACCCTGCCCAATCACACGGTTGGCGACCTGCTCGAATTTGCGCACCTCAACCGCGAAACTCTGGTGTTGAAACCGAACCGGGCCTATGGCGGCGAAGGCGTTGCACTCGGCGCCATCACTTCGGCAGCCGAGTGGGATCGGCTGCTTCACGAAGCGGCGCTGAAGAGCAAGGATCCGAACCTGTCCTGGGTGCTGCAATCGGCAACGCGCTTGCCAATCTGTGAGTTTCCGGTGACAGACGAGGAAGGTCGTGTTTTCGGTGAGCCGTACTACACGGTGATGGGCTTTGCGTCGACCGATAACGGCCTGGGCATTCTATGCAGGGTGTCGCAGAAGCAGGTGGTCAATGTCGCCCAGCATGGCGGGCTTGCTGCGGTGCTCGTCGCCGAACCGCTCAAGGACCTTCGCATTCCGCAGCGCTCGCTCAAGCGTAACGACGGCGCGGAGCGGTCCCTGCGCGTACAGATCGCCGAACTGCGCCATCTCGACCAGGCGATCTCCTTGCTCGAATGGGACGAGGAAACCTATCTGCCGCCGGCCGGGCGCACGCAGCGCGGCGAGCAGACCGCGACACTGGAAGCAATCCGTCACGGCATCCTGACGTCTGACCGCTTCGCCGATCTGATTGAGAAGGTCGCCGAAAATTGTGCGGACAAGTCCGACCTTGCCCGGGAGTTATTTCTGGTGCGTCGCGAACGGCGCCATGCACTGGCGACGCCGGAAAGTCTGGTGCGAAATTTCGCGAACGCAAAGGCGCGCGCACTCGGCGCCTGGGAAGAAGCACGCACGAAGAACGACTTCACTCTATTCGCCGCGCCTTTCTCAGACCTTCTGGTCCTGGTGCGCGAACGCGCCGCCTGCCTTTGCGCGGACGGCGAACCCTATGACGCGCTGCTCGACGAGTACGAACCCGGCATGACGCGGGCACGACTCGAGCCACTATTCGCGGAGATACGCGAGCGGCTGATTCCATTGGTGCAGATCGCCACCGAGAAAACCCGCGGATCAGCACACATCCTGAATGGACGTATTTTCGCCGCCGCCGAACAATGGAAGCTCGCTCGACTCATGCTTGAGACCGTCGGCTTCGACTTCGAACGCGGACGGCTCGATCCCACCACGCACCCGTTCACGATGATGATCGGGCGCGACGACGTGCGTGTGACCAGCCGGGCAACCGAAGACGATGTGACGGTCAATCTGCTCGCGACCATGCATGAGGGCGGCCATGCGCTTTACGATCAGGGATTTCTCGCCGCCGACCGCGACAGCCATCTGGGCGACGCGCCGAGCATGGGTCTGCACGAGGCGCAGGCGCGTCTCTGGGAGAATCACGTCGGACGCAGCCTGCCGTTCATCGAGTTGCTTTTTCCTCGGATGCGCCAACTGTTTCCGTCGGCATTGGAGGGCATCGACGCGCAAGAGTTCTGGCGCGCGCTCAATTGCGTCCGCCCAGGCACGAATCGTACCGGCGCCGATGAGATGACTTATCACCTGCACATCATCCTGCGGACGGAATTGGAGAGTGCGCTGCTTGCGAGCCAGCTTGCCGTCAAAGACCTGGTGCAGGCGTGGGACGACCGCAGTCATGCCCTGCTCGGCACTCGCCCGGCGACAGCGCGCGACGGGGTATTGCAAGATGCCCATTGGGCGGTAGGCATGTTCGGATACTTCCCGACATACACGATCGGCAGTCTGTATGCCGCGCAACTGACGGGGGCCTATGCAAGCAAGCACAACCTTGGGGTCGAGATTCGTCAAGGGCAATTTTCCGGGCTGCTCGGCTGGCTGAGCAAGAACGTCTACGAAATTGGCAATCGGCTGCCAGCCGAGGAAATTGTCATCCGCGCAACCGGGCGCGGCCTTGAGACTGCCTCTTTCTTTCGCCATATCGAATCGCCGGAGCGTGTCTGGCGTGCAACGGCTGTGGCGGAAATTTGACGAAATTCGGGAAAGTCGCCAGCAGCGCGAACATTCGCGCGGCCAGGCCGGAGAGAAATTCGCAAGCGCAACAACTGGATCGCTGCCAAGAACAAATATTCGGCGGCGCGCAGCGGGGCCAAAAAACCGCCATATGATTATGATGTATTTTTTGACATAATTGCACCCGGCTGGTCGTGGCGATCCGCCCTAAGTCAGGAGATGTCGTTCATGTCTTCGGTTTCCAGATTTTTCGGTACGGCAAGCCTGTTGGGGATGACGGGATTGGCGGTTGTGATCATGTCCACCCCCGCACAGGCTGCGAGCACAACTACACTTCGGGTCTGCAATCACACTAGCGACGCAGTACTCGTGGCAAGCAGCTACATCCCGATCGGTGGTTCGGATTGGCGCAACAAGGGCTGGACCGAAGTTGACGCAGGCTCTTGCTACAACGTCTTCAAGACCAACAACGGCACTTTTTATGCGCGCGCCGAAGTGAAGGGCGACTCCGACCGCTATTGGGGCAAGGACATCAAACAATGCGTGGAATATCCCGGACCGTACGATTTCTATACCGGCTCGGACGACACGACCTGCCCGGAAGGTGAGCCAGCAGAATTCACGACCTTCCACTCGCATGGCAGGCCCGTATATCAATGGGACCTGACTCCGGCCGACGAATAGGCTTGACTGATTGAAGTGCTAGAATCGATCGCAACCATGCCGATCGACGGAGTCCCGCGTCGCCCCGACGGATCAACTAATGATTGTGGCGCGGTGTCTTTCGCGCAACCTTGCGGTACTTGAGCGCGGGTTCCATCACGGCGCCGCCGTCCATCTGCCCGACGGTAGCGCGAAAGATCTCCTGCCACATGGTTGCGGTTTCCGGGACCGGCGGCAGGCCGTCCTTCCGGCGCCGTGCGATCTCCTCGTCCGGGACAAGCATGTCGCAACGGCCGGCGTTGAGATCGACGCGGATTGTGTCGCCCGTGCGCAACCAGGCGAGTCCACCGCCGACCGCGCTTTCCGGTGCGGCGTTCAGAATCGAGGGGCTGTCGGATGTTCCGGACTGACGGCCGTCGCCGATGGTCGGCAGGCTTGTGATGCCCTGTTTTATGAGTGCATCGGGCGGCTGCATGTTCACCACTTCGGCCGAGCCTGGCCAGCCGACCGGACCGGAGCCGCGAATAACAAGAATTGACTTGGCATCGATGCCGAGGGCGGAATCGTTGATGCGCGCGTGATAATCGTCGGAACCATCGAATACGACGGCGCGGCCCTCGAATATATTCTCGCTGCCCTTCTGCGAAAGATAACGCCCGCGGAACTCGTCGGAGATCACGCTCGTCTTCATCACCGCAAAGTCGAACAGGTTTCCTTTGAGTACCAAGAACCCCGCCCGCTCGATCAACGGCTTGTCATAGGCGCAGATCATCTCGCGATCGTGCGTTTCGCGGCCCTTAATATTGGCCGCGATAGCCGTGCCAGTGACCGTCAGCGCAGTGCCGTCAATTCTCCCGGCTTTCTGCAATTCGCACAACACGGCCGGCACGCCGCCGGCCCGGTGAAACCGCTCGCCGAGATACTTTCCGGCGGGCTGCATGTTGACGATGAGCGGAATGTCAAATGCCGCACTCCAGTCGGCGGCAGTGAGCGCCACCTCCGCATGACGCGCCATCGCTGCGATATGCGGCTGTGCGTTGGTCGATCCGCCGATGGCCGCGACCGTGGCGATGGCATTGAGGAACGAGGCGCGGGTGAGAATCTTCGAAGGCGCTAGATCTTCGTAGGCCATCTCGACGATGCGTTTGCCGGTCTCGTAAGCAATCTGGCCGCGTTCGCGATACGGCGCCGGAATCGCCGAACAACCCGGCAGCGACATGCCGAGCGCTTCGGCCACCGCGTTCATCGTCGATGCCGTGCCCATTGTGTTGCAGTGACCGGCAGACGGCGCCGAGGCGCAGGCCGCTTCCATGAATTCGTCCTCAGTGATCTCGCCGGCGGCCAGTTTGCGCCGCGCGCGCCAGATCACCGTGCCGGAACCGGCGAGTTCGCCCTCATGCCAGCCGTCCAGCATCGGTCCGCTCGACAGAATGATCGCCGGAATGTCCACCGCCGATGCGGCCATGATCGCGGCGGGCGTGGTCTTGTCGCAGCCAGTGGTCAGCACCACCGCATCGATGGGGTAGCCGTGCAGGATTTCGACCAAGGTCATGAAGGAGAGATTGCGGTCGATGGCCGCCGTCGGCCGCCGGCAGGTTTCCTGAATCGGATGGGTAGGAAATTCAAGTGCGATGCCGCCGCCGTCGCGAATGCCTTCGCGCACCCGCTGTGCCAGCTCAAGATGAATACGATTACAAGGCGACAGGTCGCTGCCCGATTGCGCGATACCGATGATCGGCCGGCCAGAGCGCAATTCGCCGAACGTCATGCCGTAGTTCATCAGCCGTTCGAGATAGAGTGCGGCCATGTCGCTGCGATCCGGCGCGTCGAACCAATCGCGCGAACGAAAGCGCCTGACGGGTTTGCGCTCACTCATTCCAAACTCCTTGCGGCAGGCCCGGCACGTCGACCTCGAAGCGGAATAGTCCACCCGCGAACGGTTGCGCGGCGAGTTGTTCGGCGTTCAACAGATGACGCGCCGTCGTAACATAGGCGGTGCGAAGATCGGGTCCCGCAAACACCATCTTGGTGATGTTGGAACAGGGAAATTGTACGGTCGACGTCAGCTTGCCCGACGTCGAATAACGCCGCGCGGCCGAACCGAAGAAAAGACAGGTCCAGAGACAACCCTCCGCATCGGTCACGCAGCCATCGGGGTGACCCGCGCCGTCCTCGATGGTCACAAACACGCGCTTGCCGCTTAGGCTACCATCGTCTGCAACGTCGAAGGCGTAGATCGTTTTTTCGACGGTGTCGGTATGATAGAGGATGCGCCCGTCCGGGCTGAAGGACGGCCCGTTGGTAATCGCGATTTCTGTGTCGACTGCCACCGGGCCAGATTGGTCCAGGCGAAAGAGCGAACCCGACTTCTCGCTCTCGCCATCGTCCATTGAGCCGAACCACAATCGCCCTTTCGGATCGAGCGCGCCATCGTTCAAGCGGTTGTTGGGCCGTTCCGGCTCGACGTCGAACAGCAAGGTAAAGTCGCCGCTTCTTGGATTGAAACGGTGCAGGCCTGACTGCAACCCGACGATAAAATCCCCGTTTCGATCCGGAACGAGGAAGCTGGGGCGCGGTGGCGCTTCGTAGGTGCGTTTCCGGCGGCTCGAAGGCTCGAACCGGTGGATGCGGTTTTTCTTGATGTCGACAAACCACACGGCTTCGTCAGCGGGCGACCAGAGGGGGCCTTCGCCCAGATCAGCCTCGACCGGCCAAACACACTGCGGATCTGAGGAAGATGTCATCGCGGGCCAGACACTAATCCAGAATCGCCGTCGGGTGCACATCCGTCCGGCTGTCTTTTCCCTCGTCAATGGACACTGTGGCTTATTCGGCGTCCACAGCCTTCACCAGCCGATGCCGATCCGGGAAAATTCGCTCACCCAGTCTCAACGTCCCAGTACGATCTCCAAAACGGCCGCAACCGCGAGCGGCACGACGAGAACGATACCGGACTCAAACAGGAGCTGCCGCGCGGAATTTTTGGCCGATGTCGAACGGGCGACTTTTATGGACGCAACGGCCGGATCACCGGCAGCGAACCATTCCCAGCGCTCGGTGTCAGCCCAGCTCGAAATCCGCAATGCGTGCTCCTGGAAAATCTGTCCGGGGAGGAAAGTGAGAGTATCGCCGTATAAAGTCGAGCGTACCTGGCGCCGCAGGATATAAAGGACCGATATAGTCGGTCGATTCGCCTAACCTCAGGAAAATCCGAATGAATTCCCCCGACGCGCGGCACACTTCAAAGCGTCGGGTTCTCAAGGACGTGTTCGGCTTCGACGACTTCCGGCCGGGTCAGGAATCCGCGATGGATGCTGTTCTGGCCGGACGAAGTGTCCTTACGGTCATGCCGACCGGTTCGGGCAAGTCGCTATGCTTTCAGGTGCCGGCGCTCGTGCTCGGCGGACTGACGGTCGTTGTCTCGCCACTCGTGGCGCTCATGCAAGATCAGGTGGCGGCCCTGCGCCTGGCTGGCGTCGCAGCCGACACAATCAACTCGTCGCGCGAGCGTGACGAAAACGTGGCCGCCTGGCGTCGCACGGCGCGCGGCGAGACACGCCTGCTCTATTTGTCGCCGGAGCGGTTGATGACCGAGCCGATGCTCGCGGCACTGAGCCGGCTGGACGTTCGTCTGATCGCGATCGATGAAGCGCATTGCATCTCGCAATGGGGACCGGCGTTCCGGCCAGAATATGAAACGCTCGGCCGGTTGCGCGATATCTTCGCGACCATTCCGATCATGGCGCTGACGGCCACGGCGGATGAAAGCACGCGCGCGGACATCGTAACGCGGCTGTTCGGCAGGCCCGTAGAGCAGATCGTCCTCGGCTTCGATCGGCCAAATATCAGGCTGACCGTGTCGGCAAAGCAGGACTGGAAGCAGCAACTGCTCGGCTTCGTGCAGTCGCGCGCCGGAGAGAGCGGTATCGTCTACTGCTTGTCTCGCAAACGCACGGAGCAGGCCGCATCGTTGCTCTTCGCGAAGGGCATCAAGGCGCTGGCCTACCATGCCGGCATGTCCAAGGAAGTTCGGGAGACGAACCAGAACGCCTTCATGACAGAGCCCTATACCGTGATGTGCGCGACCATCGCGTTCGGCATGGGCATCGACAAATCGGATGTGCGCTACGTCTTCCACGCCGACCTGCCCGCCAGCCTCGAAAGCTACTACCAGGAGATCGGGCGCGCTGGCCGCGATGGCGAGCCGGCACAGGCGCATATGCTGTTCGGTCTCGGCGACATCCGCATGCGACGGATGTTCATCGAAGACGAAGAATCCGGTGAGGACCGCAAGCGACGCGAACACCAACGTTTGGCTGCACTGATCGGCTATTGCGAGTCACCAGGCTGCCGGCGGCGCGTGCTCCTCGGCTATTTCGGCGAGGAGGCCGAGCCCTGCGGCAACTGCGATGTTTGTCTGGATCCAGTCGTGCTGGCGGATGGAACCGCAGAAGCGAGGCTGATCCTGCAAGCCATGCAGGCCAGCGGCGAACGCTTTGGTGCTGGACATATCGTAGACATACTTCGCGGGGCAAAGACCGAGAAGATCATCGGTGCGGGTCATGATCGTTTGCTGGCATTCGCGTCCGGAGTCGCGCACACGAAGGAGCAGTGGCGCTCGCTGATCCGCCAACTCGTCGCCGGCGGATTTCTCATCCAGGACGTCACCGGATATGGCGGATTGAGCGTGACGGACGCCGGCCGTGCGGTGCTGAGCGGCGAAAGGCAATTCAAGTACCGACCCGACACGGCGCGGCGCGCCGTCCGCAAGGAACGTCCGGCCACCAGCGCGCGCCCCGTCACTGCGGAACAATCGCTGCTGCTCGCGCGGCTGAAGCAGCTTCGCCTGGAGATCGCGGGCCGGCGGCATCTGCCTGCCTATTTGATCTTTTCCGACCGCACTTTGGTCGAGATGGCGCGCCACGAGCCAAAGAGTCTGCACGAATTCGCGATGATCAATGGTGTCGGCGCGTCGAAGCTGCGCGACTTTGGACAGACGTTCCTCGACACGATCCGGAGCTACACAACCGAGAACATGTCGACTCCGGCCTAAATCTGCTTGTCCTTCGGCACCTGCTGTTGCGCCGCGGAGATCGCGTCATAGGTCTCGCGGATGACGCGGTCTGCGATCGGATCCTTTTTGATCGCTTTCCAATAGGCCGAAAGCTTCGGAAGCTGGCTTTCGGGACTGGGCCGGTCGAACAGCTTCGGCGCCCATTCGAACGCCAGCATCAGCTGCGGCGCGAGAGCGCCGTCGGCCTGGCTCAAGGACGATCCCACGGCATAGCCGCTCGTGCCGATATAGTGCTCGATATAATCGAGCGACCTCTTCACCTCGGCCAGCGCCGAGTCAATCTTGTCGTAGTCCCATTTCTTGCGCGATATGCCCGACGCCGTGAACAGTGGCACCATCGCCATCACCAGATAGAAGTCGCATAGCCGCGCGATCAGTCGAACCTGTGCTCGCGCCCAGGGATCGGCCGGACGCAATGTCGGCGTCGGGTACATGTCCTCGAGATATTCGCAGATGACTTCGGACTCCGGCAATGTACGGCCATCGTCGAGTTCGAGAGTCGGCACGCGGCCGAGCGGATTGATCTTCAGATAGTCGCCCTTTCCACTGCGGTCATGGATGCCAGGCGGCTCGACGAACGGAATGTCGATCCCCTTGGCGTACAGTATGAGACGCACCCGCGTCGGAAATGGCGAAAGAAAAGTCTGGTACAGCTTCATGAGGTCCCTCAGTCGACATATTCTATACGCGAGGTTTTATACGCCAGGCGCGCGCCCCGCATGGGTGCGACGCACGGATTGTATTTCGTTTTCCAGTGCGCCGAGAAACCGCGACCGGTCTTTGGTCGAGAATTCCGCGTTGTAAGTCTGACGGCCTGTCGCCTCACGCAGGTGCCGCTGCAGGTCGCGCATTCCCAGTGCCATGCCGATGCCGCTTTCGGTAAAAGGCTTGCCCGACGGGCCTAGCACGCGAGCACGTTTCTTGAGCGCGCGCGAGGCCAGTGGAATATCGGCCGTGATGACGATGTCGCCCTCCCCGGCATGTTCGGCGATCCAGTCGTCGGCAGCGTCGGCGCCCTCGGCCACCGTAACGTGGCGGACCAACGGATTTCGGCTCGGGCGCAAGCCACCATTGCTGACGATGTGAACGATCATGCCATGCCGGCCAGCCACCCGCTCGACCTCCGTCTTCACAGGACAGGCGTCGGCATCGACGAAAATCTCAAGCACGGTTTTGACTCATCCCAATCCAAAGCTCTTCATGGTAGATGAATGCGACGCGGAGGAAATGGTGGCACTCAAACCCGAAGATCTCGATTTCGTCTCGAACTTTAACACCTTCTGGGCGGTGTTCCTGGGCGCGATTCTGGCAACCATCGGCGGATTCGGAGCGACGCAGGCAGAGTGGATTCTGGAGCGCAAGCGGCGCGAACGCAACGCCGCGATCTTCTTCGGCGAGCTGCTGACGACCATGAATATCATCCTGACCATCGCGGACGAAACGCGCAGCGTCGGCGACCCGTATGGACAGATTACATTGCGCATGCTGCGCTCGGCGGTGAAGGAAGTGGAGATCTACAACCGCAATCGCGAGACCCTTTTCGATCTGCGCAACGCCGAGCTTCGCGCTCGTATTCACACGCTGGTGCTGCGCATAGTGATGCCGGCAGACGGTGTATTCGACACGACCACTGAGATCGGGCACGTCCAGAGCCTTCTCAAGTCCCCGGGTCTGACCTTGGATGATCGTGCCGAGCTCGACGAACGGCTCGAACGCCTGAAAGCAAGTCGTATTGCCAGTTTTGACACCCTCGTCGAGAGTTCCGTGCAGCTGAAGAGCGTGGTTCGGCAGCTAGAACCGATCGCGAAATATTCGTACGAGAATCTCGACAAGGTCGTGCGCAACACCTGAACGCAAACGGCCATCCCCGCACTGGGGGAATGGCCGAATGACTTCGCGTCGAGCCCTGAAGATCAGGCCGCGCGGCGATTGCCGCGAAAATTCGTACGGCGCTTGGGATTTTTGTAGTTGCGCTCGGCAGGATGGTGCGGGCGGCGTTCCTCGTTGGCGTTGGCCGGTGCGAGGCTTCCTGCCGGCAGATCGTGCGTCACCACTGCGATCTGGCGCTTCACCAAGCGTTCAATGTCACGCAGAAACGCCCGCTCCGAAGGATCGCAGAACGAGATCGCGATGCCTTCCGAGCCGGCACGCGCAGTGCGGCCGATGCGGTGGACATAGCTCTCCGGCTCGTTCGGCAACTCGAAATTAATGACATGGGTGATGTCGTCGACGTCGACGCCGCGGGCCGCGATGTCGGTCGCCACCAGCACGCGCACATCGCCGGACTTGAAGTTGGCGAGCGCGCGCTGGCGCGCATTCTGCGATTTGTTGCCGTGAATGGCGTCGGTCGAGAAACCGGCCTTCTCCAGATGTTCCGACACGCGGTTGGCGACATGCTTGGTCCGCGTAAAGACGATGACGCGCTTGAACTGGTCATCGCGCAGCAGGTGGGCGAGCAACGCGCGCTTGTCCTTCTGGGCGATATGGATCACGCGCTGGTCGATCTTGTCGGCCGTCTTGGTCGGCGGCGACACTTCGATGCGCTCAGGCTGGTGCAGCATGTCGCCCACGAGCTTGACGACATCGTCGGGCATGGTGGCCGAAAACAACATCGACTGGCGTTTCTTGGGCAGCATCGAAACGATGCGACGTACATCCTTGATGAAGCCCATGTCGAGCATGCGGTCGGCTTCGTCGACGATCAGCGCCGTCACGCCATCCAGGCGCACATGCTGCTGCTTGACGAGATCCAAAAGGCGGCCCGGCGTGGCGACGAGGATATCGACGCCTTGCTTCATGGCGTTGACCTGCGGGTTCTGGTTGACGCCGCCCAGAATGACCGCATGGCGCAGATTGAGATGGCGGCCATAGGTCCTGAGGCTGGTGTCGATCTGGATCGCGAGTTCGCGCGTCGGCGCTAGTATCAGCGCGCGTGTCCCGCGATGGTCTGCCCGCAATTTGATCGCAGCGAGATGCTGAAGAAGAGGAAGACCGAAAGCCGCCGTCTTTCCGGTGCCGGTTTGCGCGATTCCCAGCAAATCGCGGCCCGCCAGCAGCGCGGGGATCGCGCGAACCTGGATCGGGGTGGGGGTTGTGTAATTCTCGGCTGCGAGCGCGCGCAAAAGCGGCTCGGAAAGGCCGAGGGATGCAAAAGTTATATTCGTCACAAAAATATTCCTTACCGCGCAAACGGCCATGGGCACGCGCGCAACGGCTTGTTGCCGTCTTCCACGCACAACTGGAGCTAACGGGAGTTTCGATAAAGCCTGCGGTGGGAACGTCCGGGTAACCGGCGCGCCGCGTGCGACCGCGAGGTGATGGGGCAGCCTATAGGCGGGAACTTAACGAAAAGTCAAGTTGAGTCGTCAAATGACTGAGCAGTGCTGGTCAATTGCAGCGGAAGCCGCCGCATCTAATATATGCGGAATGATCGATCTCTCGGCCGTACGTTTCTCCAGGCGCGTCTGCAACGACGTTTCGTTGCACGTCGCCGAAGCCGGACCCGAAGATGGTCCGCTCGTGATCCTGCTGCACGGCTTTCCGGAATTCTGGTTCGAATGGCGCGATCAGATCGCCACTCTCTCCGGAGCGGGTTATCACCTCGTGATGCCGGACCAGCGCGGCTACAATCTCAGCGACAAGCCGAAGGGCGTCGAGAACTACGACGTCGATAAGCTTTCGGACGATGTGCTGGCGCTTGCGTCGCACTATACGCGCGAACCATTCGATCTGATCGGTCACGACTGGGGCGCGGTGGCAGCCTGGTGGACAGCCACGCGCCATCCCGAG
>JANYBR010000117.1 GCA_025360685.1 Pseudomonadota bacterium | reverse complement strand
CAGATACGTCCCCGTGAAACTCCCCGCCGCCACTGCCACTTTCTCCGGCGTTCCCTCCGCGACGATTTCCCCGCCGTTCACGCCGCCGCCCGGCCCCAGGTCGAGCACCCAGTCCGCCGTCTTGATGACGTCGAGGTTGTGTTCGATCACCACCACCGAATTGCCCTGCTCGACCAACGCGTGGAGCACCTCGAGCAATTTGCGGACGTCCTCGAAATGGAGACCGGTGGTCGGCTCGTCAAGAATGTAGAGCGTGTTGCCGGTGGCGCGGCGCGACAGTTCCTTGGACAGCTTCACGCGCTGCGCCTCGCCGCCGGACAAAGTTGTCGCCTGTTGACCCACATTGATGTAGCCAAGTCCCACGCGCTTGAGCGTATCCATCTTCTCGCGGATCGACGGCACGGCCTTGAACAGCTCGGCCGCGGCCTCGACCGTCATGTCGAGCACGTCGGCGATGGAGAAACCGCGAAACTTCACGTCCAACGTTTCGCGGTTGTAGCGCTTGCCCTTGCAGACATCGCACTGCACGTAGACGTCGGGCAGGAAGTGCATCTCGATCTTGATGACGCCGTCGCCCTGACACGCTTCGCAGCGCCCGCCCTTGACGTTGAAGGAGAAGCGTCCCGGTTGATAGCCGCGCGCCTTGGACTCGGGCAGTTCGGCAAACCAGTCGCGGATCGGCGTGAACGCGCCGGTATAGGTGGCTGGGTTCGAGCGCGGCGTACGGCCGATCGGCGATTGATCGATATCGATGACCTTGTCGAGGAATTCGAGACCCTCGATGCGGTCGTGGGCGGCGGGATGTTCGCGGCCCTGGTTGAGTTTGCGCGACGCGGCCTTGAACAAGGTCTCGATCGTCAGGGTCGACTTGCCGCCGCCGGACACGCCTGTGACGCAGGTCATCGTGCCGAGCGGGAATTCGACCGTCACATTCTTCAGATTGTTGCCCTTGGCGCCGACGACCTTCAGCCAACGATCGTGCAGCGCCCTGCGCCGCTTGCCGGGAATCGCAATCTGTTCCAGGCCCGTCAGATATTTTCCGGTCAGGCTGTTCGGCGAGGACATGATATCCTCCGGCGTGCCCTCTGCCACGATCTCGCCGCCATGGATGCCGGCACCCGGTCCCATGTCGATGACGTGATCGGCCGTGCGGATCGCTTCCTCGTCATGCTCCACCACGATGACGGTGTTGCCCATGTCGCGCAGGCCCTTGAGCGATTCCAGCAGCTTGGCGTTGTCGCGCTGGTGCAAGCCGATGGACGGCTCGTCCAAGACATACAATACGCCGGTCAGTCCGGAGCCGATCTGCGAGGCCAGCCGAATGCGCTGACTTTCGCCGCCGGACAGGGTGCCCGATGCGCGCGCCAATGTGAGATAGTCCAAACCGACATTGTTGAGAAACTTCAGCCGGGCGCGGATTTCCTTCAAAATGCGTGCGGCGATTTCCTGCTGCTGCTTGCTGAGTTTTTTGTCGACGTCGCGGAACCACTCGTCGGCATGACGGATCGACTGGTCGCAAACCTCGCCGATATGCTTGCCGCCGATCTTCACACATAGCGCCTCAGGTTTCAGACGATAGCCCTTGCAGACATCGCACGGACTCGTGTCCTGGAAACGTTCGAGTTCCTCGCGCACCCAGGCGGAATCGGTTTCCTTGAAGCGGCGCTGCATGTTCGGGATGACACCCTCGAACGCCTTCTTGGTTTCGTAGCGGCGCAGTCCGTCGTCATAGATGAACTTGATCTCGTCCTCGCCGGAGCCATGCAGTATGATATCCTTTGCACGCTTGGGCAGGTCCTCCCACGGCTCGTTGAGCGAGAACTTGTAGTGTCGCGCCAGCGCCTCGAGAGTTTGCAGATAATAGGGAGACGAACCCTTCGACCAGGGTGCGATGGCTCCCTTGCGCAGGGTGAGTGTCTCGTCCGGCACGACCAGCGCCGGATCGAAGTAGAGCTGCGTGCCGAGTCCATCGCATGCCGGACACGCACCATGTGGATTGTTGAAGGAGAACAGGCGCGGCTCGATCTCCGGAATCGTGAAACCGGAGACCGGGCAGGCGAACTTCGACGACATCATGAGCTGCTTTGCACAGCCGTCCTTTTCCTTCAGGTCGGCGAACTCGGCGATGACCAGGCCGTCGGCGATGCCGAGCGCAGTTTCGATCGAATCCGGCAGGCGGTTGCCGATGTCCTTCTTGACCACGATGCGATCGACGACGACTTCGATGTCGTGTTTCAGCTTCTTGTCGAGGGCGGGGACCGCAGCGATTTCGTAGTACTTCCCGTCGACCTTGACCCGCTGGAAGCCCTTCTTCTGCAGTTCGGCAAATTCCCTGCGGTATTCGCCCTTGCGGCCGCGCACCATCGGCGCGAGCAGGAAGAGCCGCGTGCCTTCGTCCAGCGCCAGGATGCGGTCCGCCATCTGACTGACCGTCTGGCTTTCGATCGGCAGGCCGGTCGCGGGCGAGTAGGGCACACCCACACGCGCGAACAGCAGGCGCAGATAGTCGTAGATCTCGGTGACCGTGCCGACTGTGGAGCGCGGATTGCGTGAGGTGGTTTTCTGCTCGATGGAGATGGCAGGCGAGAGGCCCTCAATGTGGTCGACATCGGGCTTCTGCATCAGCTCCAGAAATTGACGGGCATAGGCTGAAAGCGACTCGACATAGCGGCGCTGGCCCTCGGCATAGATCGTGTCGAAGGCGAGCGAGGACTTGCCCGAGCCCGAAAGGCCAGTCATCACCGTAAGCTTGTCGCGCGGAATCTCGACGTCGACATTTTTGAGATTGTGCTCGCGCGCGCCGCGAATAGAGATGTTTTTCAGCATTGGCCCTTCGTCCAAACGCGCACTTTGGCGTGCGGGGCAGGTGCCCGCAACCGCGTGACTGGCAGGATTGCCTGGCTTTCCCGGACGCCAGCACGGCGCCCAAACCATCTTTTCGACTGGCGTATGTGGTGCGGCGGCGACGATTTCACAAGGCGTTGTCCTGCTGACATGGGCGGCGAAGATTCCTCGGAACATAACAAGAACGATGTAAATTGGCAATATTCGGTCGCGCGTTCAGCGAGCCCCTGAAAACGGCTCTTGCGGCGGTAAATGGATCAGAACATAATTAGAACAAAAGAGGATCAGAAGAGCACTCGTATCCTGTCCACAACAGGGGCTGCTCCTCGATGTAGCGCGGCTAGCGGCAGCGGACTAGGTTCGCTTCAAGAACGAAAAGGAGAACGTCATGGCGGGTAGCGTCAACAAGGTCATCCTGGTGGGAAACCTGGGCAAGGATCCGGAAGTTCGACGCATGACGTCCGGCGAGCCGGTGGTCAACCTTTCGGTCGCCACCTCCGAGACTTGGCGCGACAAGGCCTCCGGCGAGCGTAAGGAACGCACCGAATGGCACCGAGTGGTGATCTTCAACGAAAACCTCGCCAAGGTGGCCGAGCAATATTTGCGCAAGGGCGCCAAGGTCTATCTCGAAGGCGCGCTGCAAACGCGCAAATGGACCGACAAGGACGGCAACGAGAAATACTCGACCGAAGTCGTGCTGCAGCGTTTCCGCGGCGAGCTCGTCATGCTTGACGCACGCGGCGAAGGCGGTGGTGCGGGCCGCGAGCGAGTGGGTGCCAGTGACGCGCCGGCCAGTTTCCAGCGCGACGAGATGGAAGACGAGATCCCCTTCTGATCCAGTCGATGCGCCGAATTCTTGCGATCTCTCTGACGCTCACGCTGGCGGGCTGTGCCGTGTCCTACGGCGACCGCGCGGCCGGATTTCTGAATCCACAGATCGCGAGCGCCTATATCCCGTTGGAAAGCGTCACGCATCTGGTGCTGGAAGACCGCGCCGCTGCCTTCGTGATCGCACCTGGCGTGGCGGTCACAAATGCGCACAATGCCGAAATCATCGGCCCGGCGCCGGTCATCGGCGAGTCGAGGAACTACGACCTTCTCTACTTTCACGTCGACAACAGCCAAGCGGTCCCGATCAGCGCGCCGACGGAGGGTGAGAGCGTGATCGCCTATGGTCAGGGCGTGTCCGGCGAACTACGTGAGGCGCACGGCACCATTCGTCTGTTGAATGTACCCGTCGCTGCGCGTTGCAACACCTGCGCGGTGCAGACCGCGTTCA
>JANYBR010000107.1 GCA_025360685.1 Pseudomonadota bacterium | reverse complement strand
AGAAACCCTCGTTCTCACGACGTGCGATACGTGCAACTCAAGAGTGAAGCAGAAGTCTGACGATGTTTGCCATCGAGCAAGATCATGCGGTGCTTCGATTTTGGCCGCGAATTCAAACGATGAGGTTTTCGGAATGGACACCACACCGAAAAAGCTTAGCAGCAGGGGAACCCGCCCCAATGAGGAATTACTATTCGACCTTCAATTCTGCCAGTTGACGTAGATTGTCTTCATGGCTCGCGCGGTCGAGCCGATAGAAGGCGATAACTGCGACCATTGCCATCCAAAGCGACAGGATTAGTGGCACATAATAGGCACCAAGGCGCCAGAGCGCTTCTGGTGGCACATGTGCCGGATCCGCGCCTTTCGGAAACGCTGCGGCTGCGAGTACAAATCCGGCGGCTGTGATTCCAACTCCCGAAACCAGCTTTTGCGTAAAGCTTGTGGCGGAGAAGAAGACGCCCTCGGCGCGACGACCGGTTTTCAATTGGGCCTGTTCCACCAGGTCGGCCATCATCGATGCGCCAAGGATCTGGAAGGAAATAATGAGGCCAACATCGATCATTGTACTGACGAGCACGAACCAGAAAATGAACGGCGAATCATTGGGCGGAAGTACGCCGGTGAGTCGCAGTACCAGGGGCAAAGGCGAGCCAATGAACGCAACAAAACCTAGGATGATCGCGCCGCGCCGTTTTCCGATGGTACGGGTGGCGAGGGGCGCCAGGCCAGCACCAATGAACGCTGAGACGAAGACGCTCGATGTGATGAGGAAGTTCTGGAAGGAGCTGAAGGCCCAGAAATAGGTGAGAAAATAGAAGGCCAGCGCAGCGGAGAGCCCGCCAGCGACTGCCCCGAACACGGTGGAAACAAAGAGCGCGCCAAAGGAACGATTAAACAGCGTTTCGAATATTTCTTTGAAAATTACCAAGGGAGTCAGCCGTCGCTTCGCCGGCGGAGCGTGGAGGTAAGGGATACGCGAATGCGTTCCCAACGATGACACAATTATGCTCACGAAAATCAACGCCGAAGCGATCAGACCATAAAGTTCATAGGCATCGCGATTGAATTGTCCGTTAGGGATCGCCGCGGTCGAGAACAGTGGAAACAGCAAACCGAACATCATAACCGACATCAAGTTGCCCCCAGTCCAACCGAAATAGTACCGAAAGGACATCAATGAGCTCCGTTCGTCATAGTTACTCGAGAGCTCGGGACCAAGTGCCGTACTCGGTGTCGTGTAGAGACCAATGGCGACGCGAATAAAAATTGAAAGAATAAGCAAGTACCAAAAGAGTGCGGCCGACGACCACCCCAGGGGTGGACGCCAAATCAGCAGGTAGCTCAGCGACACAGGGATGGCGGCCGCATACATAAAGGGGTGCCGACGGCCCCACCTCGAGTGTAGATTGTCTGACCAGTAGCCAATGAGTGGATCGGCGAAAGCATCGAAAACCAGCGCGATGGTGATAGCGAGCCCCACTAGACGAGAATCCAGCCCAATCACCTGGCTATAGTACAGCAGAAGAAAATAGCTGAAGCCATTGTCCTTGACCCCGAAGCCGACAGAACCGAAGCCGTAAACCAACCGTGTCCAGAGAGTCGTCTCCGGCACGCGAGCCGTGGGTACGAAATTGGATGTGGCCTCTACTACGTTGGTTGCCTTGGGAGGCACGGCTGCATCGACCATCAAAGCTACCTTTGCGCTCTGTGTTGCGGAGAAATCGGGCACGCATCTTTGCGCAGAGCCTTCGGCGTAAGCCTGCGCGCCCTTTTGTCCGCGGTCAATCGCGCCAGTTATTCGAAGTCGCTTTTAAGACGAGAGCGGTCATTTCTGTGCAAACTCCAAGGCGTCTGTCAATCGCAGAAGGATGACCTCGTGCGCCGGTGTCGGAAATCGTTCCCCGCGACCAACTGGAGAACGCTGCAATGGCCCAAGTGTCGGCGGCTTTGGCCAAGGAAAGAGTCGACCCCAGACGAGATCGTCAATGAGGAAAGGGCGAGTTACTCGCAGTGCGCACAACTTATGACGATTGATCTTCGAAGAATTGGTTCCGCCCAGAAGCCACTTGCGACGTCATCGGCGCGGTGAGCAATTATCCACCAAATCGGCTTTTGCTCAGTCCATCGCTTTTTGACCCTGCTTTTTACCAGTCATTAGGGGTGACAGGTCGCCTAATCTTACCAGGTGATGAATGTCGACCATGGGAGGTTCTTAACGCTCCCTGCTTAAGGTATGGCAAGCCAGGACATGGGACCTTTATGGCGTAGGGCGCGGGAGGTTCACCGGGCGCTCGGAGTAGTCATGCCGCATTCTGTCACAAAGTCCAATTTGCCAAACGTATCGCATGAACCCGCCTACGTTGACGTAGCCGTCGATAATGATGGAGCTATTCAACACTTGGCCGTTCATCCGGCCTTGGAGCGCATTGCGCAACTCCTCTGGGTTAGAGATCGATTCCTAAGGCACGTGCATCCGGACGAGCAGGAATTCGTCCGAACAAACATTGATTGGGCGTTCGCCCAGGCGAGCCGCAATGCCCATATCCAGTTTCGCCTCGCTCGTCCTGACGGTCGATGGTCAAATGTCATGGCACACATCCGTCAAGTCAACGCCGGCTCGTTGCAAATATTGATGCAGCCAAACGACATAGCTTATGCGCGGAACGCCGAGTCGCAGTTACGGCGCGTCGTTGAAGAATCACTTCAAGGCATCGTGGTTATCAGCAACGGACAGACGCTCTATTGCAATGAAGGTTATGCGCGCATGCTCGGGTTTGTCTCGGCGCGCGAATTCGCGGCATCCGATCCCTCAAAGACAGGCGATTTCATACATCCAGATGATCGCCAAATGGTTCATGATCGCTTGGCCCGGTTGGAACCCACTTCCCGTTTCGAGTTTCGGCTCTTGCGTCTGGATGGAATGACTATCTGGGCGCACGTGACCGCGACCCCTGTCGAGTGGGACGGTAAGCCCGCCTTGCTGTCGTGGCTCACAGATATTTCCGATCGAAAACGCGCAGAGGAAGAGCTTCGGGGGAGCAAGGAAGCTGCAGAATTTGCCAATAGGAGCAAGACCGAATTCTTGGCCAATATGAGCCACGAGCTAAGGACGCCATTAAACGCGATACTTGGCTTTTCGGAAGTCATCCGCGAGCAAATGATGGGGCCTCTTGGCTCACCGAAGTACGTCGAATATGCGGGAGACATTCACAAGAGCGGAGAACATCTTCTCGACCTGATCAACGACGTTCTCGATTTGGCTAAGATTGACGCGAGAAAGCTGGACCTTCGTGAGTGTGAATTTGCGCCGGCTGACATCGTTGCCGACTGTATGTCGTTGCTGAGCGCTCGTGCTGAGAGCGATGCCGTCAGCCTGACCGCACAAGTTACTCACGATGCACCGCTCCTGCGCGCCGACAAGCGCGCGGTCAAGCAGGTATTGCTGAATTTGCTGTCTAACGCGATTAAGTTTACTCCACGTGGAGGACGCGTCTCGATCACTGGACGGGTTTCCGCCGACCGAACATTCGGTTTGTCCGTCACAGACAACGGGATCGGAATGAGCGCGCCAGAAATAGAAGTGGCGATGGCCCCTTTTGGACAAGTCGATTCGAAATTCACTCGTCAACAAATTGGCACAGGTTTGGGTCTGCCGGTTTCACACTCGCTTATGCGCCTTCATGGGGGCGATGTTATCGTTTCCAGCGTTCCGGGCGCAGGAACAACAATGACTGCGGTCTTTCCACCCGAGCGCGTGCTTGCTGGGTTAACAT
>JANYBR010000064.1 GCA_025360685.1 Pseudomonadota bacterium | reverse complement strand
ATGCCCGCCCTGGTGGCCATTCAACACGACCCCAACGTCAAAGCCTTCTACAACAAACTCATCGCCAAGGGGAAGAAACCGATGCAAGCCGTGGTCGCGGTGATGCGCAAATTGCTGCACGCCATCTGGGGCATGCTCAAGCACCATCAGGATTTCGACGGCAACAAATTCTTCAAGCTCACAGAAAAAATCGCTTGACAGAAAAGAGAGTATCTAACGATCAAGGTGAGCGGCGTGCCGCGCTGACGACCGCCAAGTTCAAGCCCCGTGCCGGCGCGTCCCCTCGAACGCCGGGTTAGGCCGCGCTTTCAACTGGGACTTCCCAGCCCGGGAATACCAACACTGCCGGATGACACCGGAGCGCACGCGCAAGGACCTTCGCCCGCTCGACACCAAGGCGAACATGATCGTTTTCGATGGCGGAAAGCGTTGCTTGAGGCACACCGCTCAGCTCAGCAAGCTGATTTTGGCTCAAGCCTTGAAGCTCGCGCAAAATGCGTACCGATTCGCCAACCGAAACCTCAGCGCGCTTCCTGGCAGGGCGAAACTCTTTCATCTAGGGTCTCCGATAGTCATGGGCTGTGATAGACATGACTTGAAATATCGATTCGTCAGGGAGGACTCGGTAAATCACGCGAAACTGCGCGCCAAGACGAGAAGATCGATGTCCCTTCCAGGCGCCAGAAAGCGCCTCGTCGTGAAATCCGGCGATCTGGCGCAAGCCAAGGGGACCGGAAATGCTCGCAATGTCCTTCCACTTCTCGTAGCGCTTCAAGATCTCTTGGGGCACCGCAGCACACTGCTTGTCGACGCGTCGATGCTCAAGAATTTGCCACATGCCATATTATGTATATACCACTTATGGTATGTCAAGCGCACGCATGGTTGACGCGGCCTAACGAACGAGTTGAGCGGCGCGCCGTGGAAGCGCAATGAAAAGTGAAGGCACGGATCGGCGCGTCCGCTCCAACGCCGGGTTCGGCCCCATCTCCGCGACGGCTGACGACTTACGCCGCCTCCGCGTGCAGCTTTACGCCGAGTGCTCTTGCGACCTTTAGCACCGTGGCAAAACTCGGATTTCCTTCAGCGCTAAGAGCGCGATAGAGGCTCTCACGGCTTAGGCCAGCGTCTTTTGCGACTTGGGTCATTCCTTTGGCGCGAGCGATATCCCCAAGCGCTCTGGCAATACCGGCTGCGTCGTCTGGCGCCTCTTCGAGCCAGGCGTCAAGGTAGGCGGCCATTTCTTTGGGCGTACGAAGGTGCTCCGCAACGTCGTAGCGTGTGGTCTTGGTTTTCGTCGACTTCTTCGCGGCGGTCTTGGGCATAGCCGGCTACTCCTGAAAGTTCTTAGCCAAGTGGATCGCTTTCGCGACATCTTTCTGCTGCGTTGATTTGTCTCCATCAGCGAGGAGTAGCAGAAGCCTTGATCCTCGTTGCGCGTAGTAGACGCGGTATCCAGGTCCGAAGTCGACCTTCAGTTCAGACACGCCATCGGTCAGCTCTCTGTGCTGGCCCGGATTGCCCTGAATCAAGCGATCAACACGAACCAAAACCCGTGCTCTCCCTGCGCGATCCTTCAGCGCGTCAATCCACTCGCGATAGACGTCGGTCTTCTCAACACGCATGCAGCATAGTGTAGCCCTTGGGCTACGGGTGTCAAGGCCAGCGCGTCACTCGTTTGGTGGGGACTAACGCACAAGGTGAGCGGCGCGCCGTGGGTGACGTTCGCCAAGTAGAAGGCCCGTACCGCCGCGTCCGCTCGACCGCCAGGTTAGGTATCGCCATGATGTTCGTTTGAACCCGGACCATTCAGTCCATACCACCAGTTGGCAAGATTTCCGAAGAAGGCAGCGTACAGCACCGTTGCGACAATTGTCGTGACAAAAAACAACCAAAATGCGGCAACGGAAAGATGATAGACGACGCCCGCAATTGCTGCAAACAGGCTTGCAGCGGCCGCGAAATGGATTAGCTTCATCGCTCGCGACCTAAATGCGAGACTATAGTGTGCGAAACTGCGAGGTCCAAAATAGAGATAGCATTCAAGGCACACACCAGCACAGAGCCAGAGCGGCATTGCGACCGCGGAAGCGTACAGGCTGACCATGAGTGGAAGATCGCTCGCGCCGATTTGCAAGATTTGTACGACGATCGCCAGGCAGACCGCCGCCGCGCCAAAAGCAAGTGTTCGGGATAGGGCAATGACACTTTCGCCGGGCACCAACTGCAGCTCGGATATCAGGCGCTTGGCGTTGTCCGAGTCGCTCATAGTTGCGTTATCC
>JANYBR010000023.1 GCA_025360685.1 Pseudomonadota bacterium | reverse complement strand
GCCGGATTGGCGTTGTAGCTCTCGTCGATGACATCCACTCCGCCGGCCGAGAACCGCGCGCCGCGGCCCTTGAGCGCGGTGAACTGGCGTAACGCGGCGGCCGCGTTCAGCACATCGCCATCGCTCATCGCCACCGCAAGGAGCGCGCCGACCGCATTGGTCGCGACGTGACGGCCCAGCGCACCGATACGGAACTCGCAGGGCGTGCCGCATACTTCCGCCTTTACCTGTGCACCCTCGATGGTTTCAGCATAGTCGACGAGGCGCGCATCGCTGCGCCCGGCTGCGCCGAATCGCAGAATCCGGGCAACATGCGATTGTCGCGCGCGCGCGATCAGGCGTTCGGCATAAGGGCTGTCGCTCGGGATCAGTGCCGCACCGCCAGGCGCGATGCCTTCGAAAATCTCCGATTTGGCATCGGCAATGGCTTCGCAAGTGCCGAAGAATTCCAGGTGCGCCGGAGCGATAGTCGTGATCAACGCTACATGCGGCCGCACAAAACCGACCAGCGAACGGATCTCGCCGAAATGGTTCATGCCGATCTCGAATACGCCATAGCGCGCCTCGCGCGGCAGGCAGGCGAGGCTGAACGGCACGCCCCAGTGATTGTTGTACGACGCCGACGAGGCATGGGTCGTGCCAAGCGCGCCAAGCGCCACGCGTAGTATTTCCTTCGTCGTGGTCTTTCCGGCGCTGCCGGTGACCGCAATGATTTTCGCGTCGGATCGCGCTCGCGCCGCCGCCGCAAGATCTTCGAGCCCGCGCTGTGTGTTCGCCACTGTCAGCAAGGCCGCGTCGCGTCCGATCCCGGTGGGAGCATGCGAGACAAGTGCTGCGCCCGCGCCGGTGTCGAATGCGACTTTCACGAAGTCGTGCCCGTCGCGATTTTCGCCTTTCAGCGCGACGAACAGATCGCCCCGCTTCAGGGTGCGCGTGTCGATGGACATCCCGCTCACCTCGAACATCCGCGATGGGATGCCCAAGGTTGCTCCCTGCGCCTCCTCTGAAGTCCAGAGCGCAGTCATGCGGCGCGCCCTCCCAGTGCAAGCGCGGCCTTCACCGCTTCGTCGTGGTCCGAGAAGGGACGCACTTCGCTGCCGACAATCTGGCCGGTCTCGTGACCCTTGCCGGCGATGACGAGTATGTCGCCGCTCTCGAGTGCCGCGATGCCGGTGCGGATCGCTTCGGCGCGGTCGCCGATTTCGCGGGCGCCTCGGGCGCCTGCCAGTGCTTCCTTGCGGATAGCCGCGGCGTCCTCGCCGCGCGGATTATCATCCGTGACGATGACAGTGTCGGCGTAGTTAGATGCCGCCTTGCCCATCAGCGGACGCTTGCCCTTATCGCGATCTCCGCCGCAGCCGAAAATCACATGCAGCTTGCCGGTAACGTGCGGGCGGATCGCGGTCAGAACCTTCTCAAGCGAGTCAGGCGTGTGGGCATAGTCGACATAGATCGGCGCGCCCGACGCGGCGAATGCGACTTTCTCCAGCCGTCCTGGCGCGCCCTTCAGATGTTCCAGCGCGGCGAACACCTTCGACGGCTCCTCACCCAATCCGATGACGAGACCGGCGGCGACAAGCGCATTCGAGGCCTGAAAGCTCCCGGCCAGCGGCAACGCGACATCGTAGTTGCGTCCGCCATGGGCAAGTCTGAGAGACTGGCTGTCGAGATGGCCCCTGCATGAGAGCAGCGTGATCGTCTCACCGGTTTCCCCAACGGTGAGAGTCTTCAAGCCGCGCGCTTTCGCTGCTGCGACAAAGTGATCGGCATGCGCCGCGTCCGAGTTGATCACCGCAACGCCATCCGCGCGCACCACTTCGCTGAACAGGCGGAGCTTCACGGAGAGGTAGTGCTCGAACGTTTCGTGATAGTCCATGTGGTCGCGAGTGATGTTCGTGAAGCCCGCGGCCGCGATCTCCACCCCGTCGAGACGATACTGGTCGAGACCATGGCTCGATGCCTCGACCGCGACATGGTCGATGCCCTCACGCTTCAGTTGCGCCAACAGGCGATGAAGTTCGATCGGATCCGGCGTGGTGTGCTTGAGTGCAATCTCGCCGGACGGCGTGACCACGCCGACCGTGCCGAGGCTTGCGGCTGGCTTGCCGAGTGCCGTCCAGATTTCGCGCACGAAGGCGACGATCGACGACTTGCCCTTGGTACCGGTGACGGCCGCGACCAGCTTCGGTTGCGCTTTGAAAAATGCCGCGGCGTGGCGCGCCAGAGCAAGGCGCGGGTTGTCGGCCGCGATGAAGCGCACGCCGAGCGCTTGCGCCGTCGCCGCAACATCAGGCCGACCGAGAATGGCAACCGCGCCGCGCGTGACCGCATCCTTCACGAACGCCGCGCCATTGGCCTTCGTTCCGGCTAGTGCCGCGAACAGATAGCCCGGTTTTACCTCGCGGCTGTCGCTCGCGAGCCCGGCAAAATCGAAAGACGCCTTCATGGCGTTCTTGCCCACCTTACCCGCCGTAATACTCGCTCCTGATTGTGGTGCCATTATGTGTTCTCACGCGCCACCGTCACCGGTCTTTGCGGTACGCCGAGCAGGGGCGCTATGCGCGAGATGACACGCCCGGCGAGTGGGGCGGCGGTCATCCCTGCCAGCGCCAGCCCTCCGGTTTCCTTGGTTCCGTGCGGCTCGTCCAAGAGAACGAAAACCACGTAGCGCGGTTCCTCGATCGGGAAGGCGGCGAAGAAGGAGGTGACCAGCACGTGGCTCTGGTAACCATGCGGACCAGGCTTCTCGGCCGAGCCGGTCTTGCCGCCGACGTCGTAGCCCGCGATGTCTGCCTTGCGGCCGGTTCCATTGGTGACGACATAGCGCAACAACTCGCGCATCTGGGCGCTGGTTTCCGGCTTGATGACCTGCGCGCCGCGACGGTCGGCGCCGGTCTTGAGGAACGTCGGCAGGATGCGGCGGCCGCCATTGACGACCGACGCCGCCGCCGAGACGTAGGACAGCGGCGCAATGGCGATGCCATGGCCAAAGCCGATGGTGGCGGTTTCGATCGTTCCCCAATGCGCAGGAAAGAGCGGGCGGGCGAATTCCGGCAGCTCGCTGTGCAACGTGCTCAGAATTCCCATGCTTGCGAGGAATGCGGCCTGGCGGATCGGTCCGGAGCGCAGCGCAATCTGGGCCGTACCGATGTTGGAGGAATGGGCCAGCACGTCGCGCGCCGTAAGGGTGGCCGGCATGTGTTCGGCTTCGTGGATCGTGAACTTGCCGATCCGGAAGCCGTTCCCGATGGAGAAGACTTCGTCGGGCCGCGTGGTGTGGTCTTCCATCGCCAGCGCGAAGGACAGCACCTTGAACACCGAACCGAGTTCGTAGCGATCCGCGGCCATGATGTTGTGGTCGGAATCGTCGGCTTCGACCTTGCGGTAATTCGGATCGAAGTCCGGCAGCGAGATCATCGCAATCACCTCGCCTGTGCGCACATCCATCACGATGCCGCCGGCCTTCTTGGCACGGAACCTCTGGCGGCTGGCTTCGACTTCCGAGGCGAGGATGTACTGCACGCGCATATCGACGGAGAGTTGGACCGCGGCCGTATTCGCATCGCGCAGGCGGCCATCGAGGCCCTGCTCCAGGCCCGAGACACCCTTGCCGTCGGGATCGGTGACGCCCAGCAACTGCGCGGTGGCGCGCCCGTCGGGATAGTAGCGTTTGGCACTGGGTTCGAACTCGAGCCCGGGCAGGCCCAAATGCATGACCGTGTCCTGCACGTCGGGAGTGAGCTGGCGCGCGACCAGCACATAGGGATGTTTGGCGTTGTTGAAACCGTCGAGCAGGCGCCGCACATCGGCGCCCGTGACGCGCGCCAGATCGCGCGCCGCGCCCGCCTTGTCGTCCAATGTGTGCGGCCGCGCGTAGAGGTCGGCAACGGGCAAGTCGCGCGCCAGCAATTCGCCGTTGCGGTCAACCATGTCGGCACGCGCCAAGGCGGGGCGGTCGATGGCATCGACGCCCGTATAGCGCGGCTTGAAGAGGGTGACGTCGACCAGACGCACTCCGACCAGAGCAAACGCCGCCGCGCACAGAACCGCGCCAATGACGATGCGTCGCTGGTAGATCGTGGCGTCCATGCCGCCTAGAGTCCGTTGCGTGTGGTGACCGGTTCCGTCGTCCGTACGCTCGCCTGCGCAATCGGCGAGTTGTTCAAAGATGCTTCGCCGCGCCGCGGCAACAGATTGAAGGACGACAGTTCGACGGCCGGCGCGCCGGTGAGACCAAGACGGCTCGCCGCCAGTTGCTGGATGCGCGCCGGACCGGCGACGCTTTCCCATTCGGTTTCCAGCACGCTCATCGTGGCGTGCTCACGCGCGATCTGATGGTTGACCCGGTTCAGCTCCACGGTGGCGACCCGCGTCTGCTCCGAGACATGGTAGAGCGCGAGGATCGAAAGTCCCATCAGGGCGACGCAGAACGTGTTGAGGATGCGAACCATGACTTGCTCCTAGGCCGCGATGCGAACAGCCGCGCGCAGACGGGCAGATCGCGCGCGGGG
>JANYBR010000006.1 GCA_025360685.1 Pseudomonadota bacterium | reverse complement strand
GCGAGCGGCAGGCCGAAGCCCTTCACCGTGTAGCAGAGAAAACAGACGGGCCGGTCGTGATCGATCGCCTCGAACGCTTCGAGGATGCTGGGGATGTCGTGGCCGCCGAGATTGCTCATCAGTGCAGAGAGCTCATCGTCGCTGCGCCGCTCGATCAGCTTGGACACCTCTCCCTGAGCGCCGAGATCGTCGAGCAGACGTTTGCGCCAGGCCGCGCCGCCCTGAAAAATCAACGCGGAATAAAGCTGGTTCGGCGCCGCATCGATCCACTGCCTCAGCCGTTCGCCACCCGGCTCGGCGAAAGCAGCCTGTTGCAGCTTGCCGTATTTGAGTACGACAAGATCCCAGCCCATCGCCGTGAACAATTTCTCAAAACGGGTGTGGAGATCTTCGCGCACCACTGCGTCCAGACTCTGGCGGTTATAGTCGATGATCCACCAGGTGTTCTTGAGTCCGAACTTCCAGCCTTCGAGCAGTGCCTCGTAGATGTTGCCTTCGTCGAGCTCGGCATCTCCGACCAGCGCGATCATACGCCCCTTGGACCGTCCGCCGGCCCAGCCATGGGCGTGGATATAGTCCTGCACCATGCTGGCAAAGGAGGTAATCGCGACGCCAAGCCCGACGGAGCCCGTCGAGAAGTCGACATCGTCGACATCTTTGGTGCGCGACGGATAGGATTGCGCGCCGCCATAGCCGCGAAAATTCTCCAGCTTCTCGCGCGTCTGCTTGCCGAACAGGTACTGGATCGCGTGAAAGACGGGGCTCGCGTGCGGCTTGACCGCGACACGATCCTCGGGCTTGAGCACCGCAAAATAAAGTGCCGTCATGATCGCGACTAACGAAGCCGAGGATGCCTGATGGCCACCGACCTTCAGGCCGTCCGGACTTTCGCGCACGTGATTTGCGTTATGAATGGTCCAACTCGCCAGCCACAGAACTTTGCGCTCGAGGGCGGAAAGAAACGGTAGTCGCGGGTCGGGTGACATGCTTATTCCTGGATTCGGCGAAGGCGAGACTGGCCAAGTAGTAGCGCAAATCGAGTTCGGAATCCTCTCCCGACACAGTTCCGCACTGTATGGCTCACTACTCGCAAACGCGGGACAGAGTTTTCATGAAGCAAAGGACTTACGGCGGCAGCATTTCTCAACCGGCGCAGCCACCGTGACGCCCTTGCTTGCTGATCAGACGCTGACCCGCGCCTTTTGCGCCACTGTCACGACCGCGTCGACGATCGCCGGATAGAGTGGCGCCGGGAGATCGTGACCCATGCCCGGGATCTCGCGCAGTTCCGCGCCTGTGATGACGGCGGCCGTATCGCGCCCGCCTTCGATCGGCACGAGCGGATCGGCGAGGCCGTGCACTACCATCGCCGGAACTTTTATCCTGCGCAACGCATCGCGCCGGTCGCCGCTGGCCATGATGGCCGCCATTTGGCGGGTGAATCCGGCCGGATAGTTGCAGCGGCGATAGTCTTCGAGGAAGCGCGCGCGAATGTCCGCTTCATCCGGCGGATAGGCCGGGCTGCCGATCGTCTTCTGCGCCTTGACCGCATTGGCGGCGAGCGTTTCGAGATCGTCGGAAGCGGGACGCGTCATGAGGACGGCCATGGCTTCGGGTTTGGCCGGCGGCAGCGCCGGATTCCCGGTCGACGACATGATCGACGTGAGCGAGAGCGCCTTGTGCGCATGATTGGCAGCGACCATCTGAGCGATCATCCCGCCCATCGACGCACCGACGATATGTGCGCGGCCGATGTCCAGCGCGTCAAGCACGCCGGCCGCGTCTGCGGCCATGTCATCGAGCGTGTAGGCTGCTGCCGGCGTCTTTCCGGCCATGCGCGCGGCCATGATGGCCGCAACATCCGCCGGACCGGCTGCATCGAACTTGTGCGACAGGCCGACATCGCGATTGTCGAACGTCACGACGCCGAAGCCGCGCGCATTGAACATCTCGATCAGCGGCAGCGGCCAGCGCGTCATCTGGGCGCCGAGGCCCATGATGAGAAGTATCGTTTCGCGGTCACGCGATCCGTGCGCCGCATATTCGATTGCAATACCGTTGGCTTTGATCTGCGGCATGGAGCGTCTCCGATTGATCTGGCACCATACGAGCGGTCCGGCGCAGACGCGTCAAGCCAAGCGTCGGCTTTTGGACAATATTCACGTCTGCATGACGCTGGGTAAGAATTGGGAAAACCACATGCGCGAACTCTTGACGATCTTCACGACGATTTTCCTGGCCGAGCTCGGCGACAAGACGCAGCTCGCGACTCTGCTGTTCGCCGGCGAGTCCAGGAGTTCCGCTTGGCGGGTGTTTTTCGCGGCGGCTGGTGCACTGGTGCTGTCGACGGCCATCGCGGTGGCGCTCGGCTCGCTCGCCCAGCGTTACCTGACGATGGTGCCGCTGAAGCTTATTGCGGGCTTGGGATTCATCGCCATCGGCGCGTGGACCGTCGCGTCGCACTTTCGCAGCGCGTGACTGCTACTTATAAATCAGACTGATGGTTTCGGCGACGCAGGCTGGGCGTTGCTGGCCTTCGATCTCGATCGTCACCTCGTTGGTCAGTTGCATGCCGCCGGCCTTGGGCTCGGCTGCCAGCAGCTTCTGCCGCGCGCGGACCTTCGAGCCGACCGGAACCATGTTGGTGAAACGAATCTTGTTCGAGCCGTAGTTGATGCCGCGGGTCACGCCGGCGACCTGCATCATGCCGCCGGTCAGCCAGGGAATGAGCGACAGAGTGAGATAGCCGTGCGCGATGGTCTTTCCGCCCGGCATCTGCGTCTTGGCGCGTTCGACATCGACATGAATCCACTGATGATCGCCGGTTGCGTCGGCAAACTTGTTGATGCGGTCCTGGTCGACCAGCACCCAGTCGGACACGCCGATCTCCTGTCCGGCAAGCGAGGCTATGTCCTCGAAAGTCGTGGTTTTCATCTCAGTCTCCTGTTGCGTTCGTTTCGTTGGCAAGCACGCGAACCTGGCGCTCCAGGCTGTGCACCGGACCGTCCTCGATGCCGAGTTCGGCCAGATGTCTGACGGTTCTGTACAGATATTCGCGGTTGGTGCCCAGCATACCCTGTGCCTGCGCGATTCTTTGCGCCACCTGGGCCTCAGGCAGTGCGCCTTCGTAGCGCGGGTGCGAGCGATTGATGACGAAGGTCAGCACGCGGGTTCGCTTGTGGCCGTCAATGTCGGCATTGACCCAGCGCGGCTCATAGGCGCCCGAAATCATTTCACGCAGCCACAGAATGGAGAGTTCGCTCTCGACGGCGTCAGCGGCAATGCGGTGCGCCACGCCCGTGCAGGAACCGCCGCGGTCTATGGCAAGCATGAGGCCCGGCGCTTCGGTGGAGCCGCGACCGATGCCCAATGTCAGGCAGAACGTCCGGTGATAGCCGCGCACATGCGCCTTGCGGCTGTCGACGACATTGATCGCCGGATTCCACATCAGCGAGCCATAGCCGAACACCCAGGCGTCGTGACCGTCCGGTACGCTCGCACGCATCGCCTTCAAGGATGCCCTGCGCGCCTCTTCGGACATGAGCGGAACGCCGCCACGCTTGGCCGCAGCGTCGGCGATCCGCCGAATGCGCTCGACGGTAAAATCCTCGCGCCGCAGATCCCGCCCGAGCGGCTGCATGAGAACTGCTTCTTCCTTCTGTGCTTCGTCAGACAATCCGTGACTCGCCTTTGCCCCAATAGCGATCGCGGATCAGCCGCTTGTAGAGCTTGCCGGTCGGGTGGCGCGGCAGCTCGCGATCGAAATCGATGGTCCTGGGACATTTGATCGGCGAAAGGTGCTGACGGCAATAGGCGATCAGCTCCTCGGCAAATTTCGGGTTGGCGTCGGCCCAGTCCATGGGCTGGACCACCGCCTTCACCTCTTCGCCGAAGTCCTCGTTGGGCACGCCGATGACAGCCACGTCCGCGACTTTGGGATGGCCGATCAACAGGTTCTCGGCTTCTTGCGGATAGATGTTCACTCCGCCCGAAATGATCATGAAGGCCTTGCGGTCGGTGAGGTAGAGATAGCCTTCTTCATCCAGCTTGCCGACATCGCCCAAGGTCGACCATTCCGGATGTCTGGGGTGGCGCGATTCCGCCGTTTTCTTGGGATCGTTGTGATAGGTGAACTGGGCGGCCGAAGCGAAGTAGATCGTGCCCGCCTCTCCGACCGGCAATTCATTGCCTTCATCGTCGCAGATATGCACCGGGCTCAGGAGTGATTTGCCGACCGTGCCGGGATGCGCGAGCCAGTCGACGCTGTTGACGTAGCACATGCCGTTGCCCTCGGTGCCGGCATAGTATTCGTGCAGCACCGGCCCCCACCATTCGATCATCTTGCGCTTGACTTCGATCGGAATCGGCGCAGCGGCGTGGATCGCCGACTTCATGGAGGAGACATCATATTTCAACCGGTCCGCCTCGGGCATTTTCAGCATGCGCACGAACATCGTCGGCACCCACTGACTGGCCGAAGCCTTGTAGGTCTCGATCGCTTTCAGTGCGCCCTCGGCGTCGAAATGTTCCATCACGACGACGGTGCCGCCAATGCGCTGGACGGTCATCGAATAATGCAACGGCGCAGCGTGATAGAGCGGCGCCGGAGACAGGTAAATCGAATTCTCATTGATGCCGTAGAGCATGGTGACGAGGCCCAGAAGCGGTGCCGGCGCATCGATCGGAAGGCCCGACAGCGGCTGACGCACGCCCTTGGGCCGGCCGGTCGTTCCCGACGAATAGAGCATCGCGGCACCTGAAATCTGGTCTTTGATCGGCGTCGACGGCAGCGTCACGGACTGATTCTCATATGAGCTGTAGCCCGGGATCGTGCCACCCACCATCAGCAGATCGACGCCGGCAATGCGCGGAGCGACTTCGGCCGCGACCTTGGCGAGCGTATGTCCGGCGATCAGCGCTTTCGCATTGGCGTCCTTGACGATGTATTCGACTTCGCCAGCCGTGAGGCGCGACGACACCGCCGTGAAATAGAGTCCTGCGCGCTGTGCCGCCCAACAAATTTCCAGGAAGCGAATATTGTTTTCCATGAAGATGGCGATGCCATCGCCCGTCTTCAGACCGAGCTTGCGAAAAAGCTGCGCGCCCTGGTTGGAGCGTGCATCGAGTTCGGCGAACGTCACGCTCTCGCCCGTGGCCGCCATGATGATGGCGGGCTTGTCCGGCGTCTTTTGCGCGATGACCGATGGATGCATGAGCGTGTCCCTGGAATATTTTTCGGATTTCGGCAGCCGTTTTGTACGGCGTGTGCCGACAGCGTGCAAAGCATTCTAGTGAACACGTCCGGTTGACAGAGCCGACGGCACCGTTCAGATGCGAACCATGGCTGAATCCGCACGCAAGAAAATGACGCTGCCTGATGGCGACGTTTCGTACCTGGAATGGGAGGCCGACGCGCCGCTGCTGCACTTCGCGCATGCGACCGGATTCAATGCACAGACCTATCGCGGTTTGTTGACGCCGCTGCAGGGCCGATTTCGGGTCGCCGCCGCAGACCTGCGCGGCCATGGCTTCACCACCCTGCCCGCCATGCCCGGTCCGCAGGCGAACTGGCAGACGTTTGCCGACGACCTCGCCAACATTCTGGACGGACTCGACCGGCGTCCTGCCATTCTCGCCGGCCACTCGATGGGCGCTATCACCAGCATGATGGTTGCGGCCGCTCGTCCGGACCGCGTGCGCGGACTTGTACTGGTCGAGCCGGTACTGGTTCCGCGTTTCGCACGCCAGCAAATGCGCCTCATGCGGCTGATTGGCCGCACGCCGCCGCCAAGGTC
>JANYBR010000478.1 GCA_025360685.1 Pseudomonadota bacterium | reverse complement strand
ACTCGGCCCCGACTGCATCATTGTGCGTTTACATACGGGATTAGAGCTGGCTCTGCAGCTATTTCCATCAACTCGGAGAGATGACAAGTGAACACGATCGATTTTGCGAAACTCCGCGAGGGTATGGTCGACCTTCAGATTGCAAGGCGTGGTGTGCGCTCGCACCTTGTTCTCGATGCGATGCGAACAGTGCCGCGCGAGGCTTTCCTGCCCGAACCTCTGCGAGAATTCGCCTATGAAGATGCACCATTGCCAATCGCCGAGGGTCAGACGATCTCGCAGCCTTATATCGTTGCTCTGATGACCGATGCTTTGGCGCTCGAAGGTGGTGAAAAGGTGTTGGAGATTGGCACCGGCTCAGGTTACGCCGCAGCCGTCCTCTCGCGGATTGCCCGCAATGTTTACACAGTTGAGCGCATTGGCCAGCTCGCCGAGAAGGCTGCTGCGGCGCTGGCCGACCTCGGTTATGGCAATGTGCATGTGCTGCATGCCGACGGGACGCGCGGCTGGCCCGATCACGCGCCTTATGATGCCATCGTGGTCGCGGCGGGCGGCCCCGAAGTACCAGAATCGCTGAAGACGCAGCTCAAAATCGGAGGCAGGCTGGTTATTCCTGTGGGGGCCGATCGGCGCGTCCAGGAATTGCTGCGCGTGATCCGCGTATCGGAGGATCAATACAAGACGGAGGATATCGCGGATGTCCGCTTCGTCCCATTGGTGGGCGAGGAAGGCTGGACGCCGGAGGAGGGCCGTCCTGAACCCCCGAAATATCGCCCAACGGTCAAAACGGCAGAGGGGACGCTGACCAAGGCCATTGCGACGTCCTGTGAAAAGTTTGAGGCGATCGACTCCGTCGAGCTCGAACCACTGCTTCGGCGGATCGGCGATGCGCGCGTCGTTCTTCTCGGCGAGGCCACGCATGGCAGCTCAGAGTTCTATCGCATGCGCGAGCGCATTTCGCGCGAGCTCATCGAGCGAAAGGGATTCGCTTTCATCGCCATCGAGGGCGATTGGCCAGACGCGGCACGTATCGATCACTACGTTCGGCACGTTGAAACTTCCCCATCCGAATGGACGGCATTCGCCCGTTTTCCCATGTGGATGTGGCGCAACCAGGAGGTGCGGGATTTCGTCGACTGGTTGCGCGCGCGCAATGCCGATGTCGAAGCCGGCAAGAGAGTGGCGTTTCATGGCCTCGATCTCTACAGCCTCTTCAACTCTATCCGCTCGGTCTTGAACTACTTGGACGATATCGACCCGCGGACCGCACGAGTCGCGCGCCAGCGCTACGGATGCTTAACGCCATGGCAGTCGGACCCGGCTACCTATGGCCACGCGGCGCTGACCGGCAGCTACCAGACCTGCGAGCGGGAGGTTGTCTCCATGCTTAAGGATCTCATGCAGAAGCGCCAGGCCTATGCCGAGCATGATGGAGAGCGGTTCCTGGATGCGGTACAGAACGCGCGCCTCGTCGCCAATGCAGAGCGCTATTACCGGATCATGTATTACGGCTCTCGTGCCTCCTGGAATTTGCGCGACAGTCATATGTTCGAGACGCTGAAGACACTTCTCAACTTTCATGGACCCGAGAGCAAGGCGATCGTCTGGGCCCACAATTCGCATGTGGGCGATTCGAGAGCGACAGAAATGGCTGCGCGCGGTGAATACAACGTGGGCCGTCTGTGTCGGCAAGAATTCGGCAATGCGGCTTATTCGATCGGTTTCGGGACGAACCGCGGAACGGTCGCAGCGGCCTCGGACTGGGATGGGCCGATGGAGGTCAAAGTCGTCCGCCCGGCCGTGCCCGAGAGTTACGAGCGGCTGTGCCACGAAGCTGGCGCTCCGCGGTTTCTGCTGCGCTTGCGGAACCCAATCCCGACAGAGCTCGCCGAGGGTCTGTTGACGCCGCGGCTCGAACGAGCCATCGGCGTGATCTACCGGCCCGAGACAGAACTTCAAAGTCATTATTTTCAGGCGCTTCTGTCGCACCAGTTCGACGAATATATCTGGTTCGACGAGACCGGGGCCGTAGCACCGCTCAAGACTGAGGAGCTTGAGGG
>JANYBR010000475.1 GCA_025360685.1 Pseudomonadota bacterium | reverse complement strand
CAGGTGCTCGAGGCCGACATCGTCGTCACCGCCACCGGACTCAATCTCGTTGTGCTTGGCGAGATGCAGTTCGCGGTCGACGGCGCGCCGGTCGATTTTGGTAAGACCTGGTCCTACAAGGGCATGATGTATTCCGGCGTGCCCAACCTGGTGTCCACCTTCGGCTACATCAACGCATCGTGGACGCTGCGCGCCGATCTGACCTGCGAGTATGTCTGCCGCCTCGTCAACCACATGACAGAAACAAGGACGCGCCAGGCCACGCCGCGCTTGCGCGAGATGGACCGGAACATGCCGGCTCGGCCGTGGATCGACGATTTCAGCTCGGGCTATATGCAGCGCATGATGGACCGCTTCCCCAAGCAGGGCGACCACGAGCCGTGGATCAACCCGCAGAATTACACGCGCGACAAGCAGATGATCCGCTACGGCGCGCTCGAGGACGGCGCATTGATCTTCGACAATCGCGCGCAGGACGCTGTCGTCACGGCCGCGCTCGAACTCAGGGCCGCCGAGTAGACCAGCGGACCTTTCAGGACTGGAACCGTTTGGCGCATCACGCGTTGACGCGTTGCGGCAGCTGTTGTCGCGGTCATCGGGACAAGTTGCGTGAAACTTGCCGTGCGTGCCGAAACAATTCTGGAGCGGCTGGCTCTGTGGCTCGGCCAGGTTCCCGAACCGCTGTTCGAAACCCATATCAGCGCCACGCTGGCCCGCACCATCATGGCCGCGGTCGAACTCGAAATCTTCGAGTGCCTCGAACCCGCTCCGCTCACCGCAGTCGATATTTCGGCTCGAAGCGTTACCGATCCGGGCGCCACCACATTGTTGCTGGACGCACTTGTGGCCTGTGACTATCTCACGCTGTCGAACGGCCGCTACGCACTGGCTTCCAAGAGCCGCAAATGGCTTCTGCGGAGCAGCGCCAATTCGGTGTGCGACAAGATTCTGCTGCAGGCCGTGGAATGGCGCTGGCTCGCGCATCTGGAGGATTTCGTTCGCACCGGCCGACCTCTCGATTTCCACACGACGATGTCGGATGGGGAGCGCGATCTCTACCATCGCAGCATGCGCGCGATTGCCGGAATCGCCGGGCGCGAAGTCGGATGGCGCACTCCGGTTCCGCGCAATGCCCGTCAAATGATCGACCTTGGCGGCTCACACGGTCACTTCGCCGCCTCAATTTGTCGAAACCATCCTCTGTTGAACGCGCAGGTACTTGATTTTCCCGATGCCATCGAAAAAGCCGCGCCTCTGCTGGCCGCCGAACATCTCGGCGCGCGCGTAGTTCACATCGCCGGCGACGTGACACAGGCGGATCTGGGAAGCAGGCAATACGACTTGGTCTTCATGTCGAACCTTGCGCATCACCTTGCGGAAAAGCAGAACTTCGCCTTGGCGAAACGCATTGCGCGGGCGCTAAGGCCGGGAGGGATCTTTGTCATTCAGGAAGCTGTGCGGCCTGCATCTCCAGCCGAGGCCGGGCAGACCGGAACACTGCTGGGCCTGTATTTCGCGCTTCAGAGCAAGTCGGGTGTCACAAGCTGGACTGTCGCCGATATGAATGCGTGGCAGGCGGACGCCGGACTGAAGCCGCTGAAGGCAAGGCGACTGCACACGGCCCCAGGCTGGGTGCAACTGTCCGCCTACGCTTAGGCAACAAATCGAGCCTGACGTGCAACCTTCTATCCGATAGAGTCGGTGGCGGAAGGAGATCTGGCTGCAATGCTACGATATGCGGGACCGTTTCTCCTCCTTGCGTCGATTCCCGCGCTTTACTACACGGCCGGACCGGTTGCCTCGCTGGCGACGATCGGTCTTCTGCTCGCCGCCCTGCTCGGAGCGGAACTCCTGTCTGGCCGAGGTCAGGTGCTGTCGACCGGCGGCGGGCCATTCGGCCACCGCTTGTTGCCTTACGCCTACATCCCGCTGCAACTCTGCGTCACGGCGTGGGCGATTGGCGAAGCGGCACATACAACGGCGGTGGGCATCGTCTGTCTGGGACTGTCCGTCGGCGTCACGACGGGCGTGTTCGGCATGCTGGCGGCGCACGAGATGATTCACAGCAGGAATCGCAGCGAGCGGTTTCTCGGCACGGCGATGCTGACCGGCATGGCCTATCGCCATTTCCGGATCGCGCATGTACAGGGCCATCATCGCTGGGCGGGTACTGAGCGCGACTCGGCGACTGCGCGGCTTGGCGAGAGCTTCTACGCGTTTCTGCCGCGCACCCTCGCCGGCCAGGTCCGCGAGGCGTATGCGTTCGAAAGCAAGCGTTGCCGCGCGCGCGGTCGCTCTGCGATTGCCAATCGCGTCGTACAGGATGGCGCGGTGGTGGCTCTGCTGTTCGTTGCGATCGCTGTTTTCTTCGGAATGTCTGGCTTGGCTTTTTTCGTCGTCCAGAGTGCTGTCGCCATTCTGGTGCTGGAAATGTTCAACTACATCGCCCATTACGGCCTGGTGCGGCGCAAGACGGCGAATGGGCGGTGGGAGCCGCTTGACGACCGGCACAGCTGGAACAGCAGCAACGTCGCGGCAAACCTTCTGATCTTCAACATGGGCCGGCACGCCTATCACCACCGCAAACCGGCAGCGCCGTATGAAGGACTGCAATTTGTTCACGCAGCGCCGGAGCTGCCTGCCGGCTACGCAGCCGGCATACTCCTTGCGCTCATCCCGCCGCTCTGGCGCCGCGTCATGGATCCAAGGGTGCGGCGGACCGAAGATGTGAGGCGCGCGGACTCGTCACTCCTCGAGGCGTAAACGAAGATCGCGACGTGCTCTCCATTATTCTGCAAGCACGCCTGGAGACTTGAATGGATGGAAGCAAGACCACCGCTTTGGTACGGTCGGGCGAATGCAAGCCGATCTAAGTCTGCGTAAGAACATCTACTGGCTGTCGGGTGGGAGCGGGGCGGGAAAATCCACCATCGCGCGGCGCCTGGCGCAGAAACACGACATGGTCCTCTATTCGAGCGACGAGACCATGGCATCTCACGCGAAGCGCTGCAGCCCAGAAGAATGCCCGCAACTTGAAGAATTCAAGAAGATGACAATGGATGAGCGCTGGGTCGAGCGCTCTCCGGACGTAATGTTGGACACGTTTCACTGGTTTAACGGAGAAGCTTTTCGCTTCATTCTTGATGATCTGGCCACGTTGGCGGAGCGCACGAGGGTCATCGTGGAGGGTTTTCGCCTGCTTCCCCACCTGGTGAAGCCTTACTTGACGAGTCCGCGCCATGCCGTTTGGCTTATTCCAACTGCAGATTTCCGACGATCGGCCTTCGAATCGCGTGGAACGCTATGGAACATTGCGAACGAAACAAGCCAACCGGAGGTCGCTCTTCAAAATCTTCTCAAACGCGACCACCTGTTTTCGCAAAGACTAGAGCGAGACGTATCGACGCTTGGGTTGAAGATGATCGCGGTAGATGGGCGCTTTTCAGAAGATGATTTGCTTGGCGCGGTCGAGGCGCACTTCG
>JANYBR010000473.1 GCA_025360685.1 Pseudomonadota bacterium | reverse complement strand
GTCGCTGGCCTTGACCAGGTCCTCACAAAATTCCGCAAGATATTGCCCCAATGGCAAGTCAACCGCCGCAGGATCGTTAAGACGACGATGAACTCGTGCCATCAGTTCCAGCCGATCAAGTGCTGCTCCAAGTGCGAGGTTTCCGCCGCTACCCTTTGCGAGTTTCCTCCGCTCGCGCGCGAGCAGCCCTGCAACAAACTGGAGATTGTTTGCAACCCGATGCTGCAGTTCGCGAAACATAGCGTTCGAGCGTTCCCTCGCCTCAGACAGATCGTTGATTGAGATATTGAGTATGCGAATGACATAAAGCTCTAGCCCCGCGGTGAGAACGAACGCCACCATCGCCAGCTGCTCGTTGCGCTTGAGAATAAACGTCCCGTAAGGTGCGAAAAACCATGTCCATGCAACGAGCACGCAAGCCGCGGCAACACCCAGCCCGACCCGGATGCCACCGAGAAGACCCGCTAGCAGAATTGCTGGCAGAAGCAGCATCGGACCAAATCCTTCGGCCAATCCGCCGAGGGACCACCGCACGATCGCCGCGATTGTAAAGAACAGAAGCCCTGCCGCCAGTCCAAGCCAGGGCCGGTCGCGCCGTAGGTGCCGAAAGATGTAGGTCGTCCTCATCGGTGCAACCCCAATCCGACTGCGAAATGGCTTCACAACCGCTTCACCACCTGACAGCACCGACGGAAGGGGAGCGCTTGCTTGTCACACTAGCCTGGATCGTCATCGAACCACCACCTCAGTTACTGCCAACAATCATCCGCCACCTTGCGTAGCGCCCCAAGAACCAGAGCGCTGTAAAAGCGATGCACGACGTCGCGCCACGCTGTCAGGCGCAAGCGCTCGAGGGCGGCAAATTGGCGCGCTGATATGCCTCTGGTGAGCATTCCCCGAAGCGCAAGTCGCGCAGCACATCAACGGAGTCAGCTTTGCAAGTACAAATCGCCGCTAACCACCCAAAGCGGACACTCGCCGATGCCTAATTATGTTCAATCAGCGCGCACCGGACAGGATGAAACTGAGAACTGGAAAGTTGTCATTCAGCGAGCCTGAATGGCTGCTTTCGACCCAAAGCCGACGGCTACGAGTGCGCTTGTTTCGGGGCGCAACTCGCAGGCGTAAGCGCGGGCGGAGCGTCGGCCAACAATTGAATGCGCGATGTGATCCTCGCTAGCGCGCGCACATAGGCGTCGGTGAAGACGAGCGCACACGTTGGCGTCAGGTGTGACAATTCAGGCAGCGTAAGCCCTTTCATCGCGGCAACATCGTCAAAATGAATTCCTTTCACGTTCGCTGCCGCCAGCAGGGGATCCCATCCGCGCGATCGCGGCAGTCTCTTGTCCTCGAAGGCACGCAAGGTTGGCGCCGATGGTGGCCGCACAAAGACGACGTCACCCCCACGCGCACGGATTCTCGCGACGGCAACCCGCGTACGTTCCTGTGTCATCCTTATGACGGCCGCCGTTATGGGAGGCCCGTTGAAACTGGATCCCCGACCCAGCCACACGAAACGGGCATGGGCCTGCAGGAATCCGTCTTCTTCGATGCGCGACCAAAGTTGCGTCTGCCGGCCGTCGCCGACCGTGGAGAGCTTCCAGACGTCGGAGTAGGGCCCAGCTGCGCCTTGCCTCCAGCCGCGATCGAGCCTCAAGACCAGCGTGCTCAACCGATAGTGGTCGTCGATGAACCCAAAAAGGCGTGAGAGTGCCCGATCGAGAAGGAAAGTGACGCGTTGGGACGGTGACTCGAACCGATAGCGATCGAGCGCTCCTTTCATGAGCCCGATGCCCTCGCGGAAGTAGGACGTATCCGCGATGCCGACGATGACGAGGCCCTTAAAGCGCGGATCATCGGCGAGATCTTCCAGAAACGGCCTTGCATTGGTGCCGGGCAGCGCGAGTTGGATCGGCCTGATTCCGGTGAGCGCGTGGAACCTATCGAGATTGGAATCGAATAGGATCCGCGAATCTCCGACGATAACGACAGGCGAAGTCTCGATATCGGCACGACGCCTTTGTTCAGCCCACGCCGACGGGCCGTCGCCTAGGTCACCAGGCGATAACGCGAGCGCGCGCGCGTGCAACTCCCACATGCCGAGCAGCAGGGCCGTCATAATCAGTGACGAAACAAACATTGCGCCCCATGGTTTTTTTGGAACGTCGCGCACGGGCACGGGTTGCGCCACGCCAGGCCGGTCGGCTGCGGTCGGCCGCTCAAAACTGGAAGTAGATGAATGCATTGC
>JANYBR010000289.1 GCA_025360685.1 Pseudomonadota bacterium | reverse complement strand
GCTTCGATCACATCGCCGAGCTATCCGGGCGCGATGAAGTCGCAGGACAGCGCCACGGTGTTGCACGATTGTGCGCCGCTCGCGGCACGCGAGGTCTGGCTCATCGCGATGTCGGCGAAGGTCATCAGCACGCCGCCATGCAGGCTGCCCGAGCCGTTCATGTGTTTGTCGGCGACGACGAGCGCGTAACGGCGGACATTACCCTCGGCCGGCAGCCGCCAGACCGGGCCTGCATAGAGGTTAAATCCACCGATTGAGATGTTTTCCGCGCCCTGCGGCAGCGCATTCGACGCATTTGTCATCGGCGACGTGGATAAGGGGTTTCACGCTGCACTGCAATATAGTTCGACACGTCGCATTGGAAACTTTGCTCCGCCACACTAAAGTTACAAATTCAAGAAAGATGCGCCAGGCGAGGGGTCGCTGCTGCGCACGTGTTTCCAGCCAAATGAGGATTTCCATGAAGACGAGTTTGTTTCGCGCCGCCCTGGCGGTGTGTCTGTTGGGTTCAGTCAGTGTTTCGACGGATGCAGTTTCGACCGCCGCCATCGCCGCCGACAAGCCTGCCGCGCCAGCCGCACCGGTGGTCAGCAAGCCCGTTGGGCTGATCCTGGACGCCGCGCGCAAGTTGATGAACGCGAATGACTACGTCACCGCCAAGGCCACCGCGCTGCAGGCGCAGGCTGTCCCCAACAGGACGCCGATGGACGACTACGAGATCAACAACTATCTGGGAAACATCAATCTCAAGCTGAACGATCATCCTTCGGCATACACGTCATACGAAGCGATGGCGGAGTCTGGCGTCATTCCCGACAGCGACAAGTCGATCATTTTAGGTGGCGCAACGCTCCTTGCAAATGAGACCAAGCACTTCGACAAGGCGATCAAGTATGGCACGCAGTTTCTTGCCCTCAACGGGCCGACCGACGATCGCGTGCTCACGGCGATGTCGGTCGCCTACTACTTCCTGAACGATTTCGCCAATGCGGAAAGCTTCGGTCTGAAGTCGATCGCCGCGACTCCGGCCGGCAAGTTACCGAACCAAGGCGCCTATGACGTTGTGCTCAGTTGCCAGGTGAAGGCGAAGAGGGAAGCTGCTGCACTTATTACGCTCGAGCAAATGGTCGGCTACTACAACGACCCGGGCGATTGGGATCAGCTGATTGGTTCGGCCTTCGGCACCGCCGGCATGAAACCGGTCGAAGCTCTGTTCCTCTACCGCCTGCGGCTCGCGACCAAGGCGAACACGTCGGGATCGGACTATGGCTTCATGGCCTCGATGGCCACTACGCTGGGCTATCCCACCGAAGCGTTGGCGGCGCTCGAAGTCGGTCTTGCCGCGGGCAAGTTGAGCAAAACCGGCAAGACTGCGGTTCAACTAGCTGATGTCCGCGCGCGCGCGGCAAAGGACCGTGCCACCGTCGCGTCGTTCGATTCGATGGCAACGAAGTCGCCCAATGGCGAACTCGATGTGAAGCTGGCGGAGACCTACTACGGCTATGCCCGCTACGCCGACTCCGAGGTGGCCGCCCGCCGCGCGCTCGGCAAGGGCGGTGCAAAGACCGACGCCAACGAAGCAAACATGGTGCTCGGTCAGTCCTTGGCGATGGAAGGCAAAAGCGCCGACGCGCTGGCAGCGTTCAATAACGTCAAGGGCGGCAACGTGGCCATGATGCGGGCGGCCCATCTTTGGTCGCTCTTCGCCGGCCGCAAGACGCCATCCACCGCCGCGGCGACACCGTAACGCGACAGGCGCCGGAGCATTCGGGCTTAGCTCCGGCGCCGTCGACACAAAGCCGCCCACGCGGCGCCGTACCGGAGGATTACTTTGAACCTGGTCCTCGGTTTCGTGCCCTTCATCCTGTTCGTCGTGCTGGTGCCGTTGTCGGACGACCTGGCGCTGTGGATCGCGTTTGCCGCCGCGTTCGCCCTGGGCATGCGATCGTTCCTGGACACCCGTGTGCTCAAGACGCTCGATGGAGGCAATACCGTCCTGTTCGGCATTCTTGCTCTGTACAAAGGCTTCATCCAGCCCGGGCTGACGTTCAGCACTTTGCTCCTGGCGGTTGACGGCGGACTGTTGGCGATCATCATCGCCTCGCTCGTCCTGCACGAGCCGTTCACCCTGCAATATGCGCGCGAGCAGGTTGCACCGGAAGACTGGCAAAGCCCGACATTCCTGCACGCCAACTACGTCGTCACCGGCGTGTGGGTGGCGGCTCTGGCGATAATGACGGTGGCCGATGCAGCGGCGACGTTCTTGACCCAGGTCTCCGCGACCGTGGCCGCAGCCGCAGGGCTTGTAGCGCTCGCCGCGGCACTTACCTTTAGCCTAAGATATCCGGCCTATGCGCACCGGCACGACGCTGGCGCGCGGGACTGAGGGGCAACGCATGAACTTTCTCCAGGCTTTCAAACCCATCGGCCTGGATCTGCTGGCGACGATTTTCTTTGTCACGGTCTACTGGCTGTCAGGCAGCATTGTCCTGGCCACGGCCTCGGGCGTGGCGGCCGGCGTCGCCCGCTATGCCTACATGAAGTACCGCAAACAGCAGATCGGGCCGCTGCAATATGTCAGCATCGTTCTTGTCGTTCTGAGCGGCGTGACGACTCTTGTCACCAACGATCCGCATTTTGTTCAGGTCAAGTCGTCGATTATCGCGGCAGCGGTCGGCATCTTGATGCTGCGCACCAACTGGATGGAACCCTATTTGCCGCCGATCGTTAAGGCCAATCTGGATCCGCGCATCATTCTATGGGCGAGCCATGGCTGGGGAATACTTCTGCTCAGCTTGGCGATCACCAATGCGGTGGTGGCGTTCGTGTTTTCGTTCAACATCTGGGCCTGGTACTCGCTGGTGGTTCCGACCAGCGCGCAACTGCTCGCCTTCGCCATTCAATACGCCATTTTCCGCACCCTGATCCGGCGCAACATCCGCGCCCGCATGGCCGCCCAGCCCGCGCAGTGAGGGCCACCTTTGCTCCGCGCGCGGCGGCAGTCTAGTTTGCCGCATCATTAGCGGAGTGAGCCATGCGAGAAGCCGTCATCGTTTCGACCGCACGTACGGGTTTGGCCAAGTCAGTTCGCGGCGGCTTCAACATGACCCATGGCGCGGTGATGGGCGGACATGCGGTCAAACATGCCATCGCGAACGCGCGGATCGACCCCAAGGAGATCGAGGACGTCTATATGGGCTGCGCCCTTCCGGAAGGCGCAACGGGAAACAATATCGCGCGCGCCTCCGCGATCTCGGCCGGCTGCCCGGTCACGACGGCCGGCACGACCATCAACCGATTTTGTTCGTCAGGGCTGCAGGCCATCGCCATGGCCGCCCAGCAGATCATGACCGAGGCAACACCGCTCGCCGTCGGATCGGGCGTCGAGTCCATCTCTCTCGTCCAGATGGGCGGCATGAACCTCAGTCACTTCACCGAAGAACACCTCATGCAGGTCAAGCCGGCGCTCTGGATGGCGATGATCGAAACGGCGGAGATCGTGGCCGAACGCTACAAGGTCAGCCGCGAGCGTCAGGACGCCTATTCGCTCGAAAGCCAGCGCCGCACTGCCGCGGCCCAGCAGTCCGGAAAATTCAAGGACGAGATCGTCCCGCTCGCCACCAGGATGAAAAAAGTCGACCGGGCGACAGGCCAGGAAAGTGTCGTCGACGTCACGGTCGACCGCGACGAAGGCAACCGGCCGGACACGACGCTCGAGGGTCTCAGCGCGCTCAAGCCCGTCTTCAGCGGCGGCCAGCAAATCCAGCAAGGCAAGTACATCACCGCCGGAAACGCCTCCCAGTTCGCGGACGGCGCTTCGGCGGCCGTGGTGATGGAAGGCGCCGAAGCGGCCAAACGCGGCATCAAGCCGCTAGGTATTTTTCGCGGTTTTGCGGTGGCGGGATGCGAGCCGGACGAAATGGGCATCGGGCCGGTGTTCGCGGTGCCGCGCTTGCTTTCGCGTCACGGATTGAAGGTGGCCGACATCGATCTTTGGGAGTTGAACGAGGCCTTCGCCAGCCAGGTCCTTTACTGCGCCGACACGCTCGGCATCGATCCGGCAAAGCTCAACGTCGACGGCGGCGCGATCTCCATCGGTCATCCCTATGGCATGTCGGGCGCGCGCATGACCGGCCATCTGCTGCTGGAAGGACGCCGCCGCAAAGCGAAGTTCGGCGTAGTGACGATGTGCATCGGCGGCGGCATGGGCGCCGCAGGTCTGTTCGAGATCCTGCAGTAGCATGCGCGGCGTCGCAGTTTCGCTTCTGCTATTGTTGTGTGCGGGTTGCACCACCATCCAGCAGGTGCTGCAGCCGCCGCCCGATCCCAAGACCTTGATGCCTGCACTGGAACTGCGCATCGCGGTGCTCATCGCCGACGAGCGATCGCGCATCGCTCCCGACGCGAAGTCCTTGATGATCGATCCGGAGCTCAGCGAGATCGCGCGCCAGCGCGCAGCCGACATGGCGGCCAAGAATTATTTCGCGCACACCGCACCGAACGGCGACACGTCGGCGTCGCTGCTGCTGTCGGAAGACGCGCATTTTCAGGGCCTTCTCGGCGAAAACATGGCGGCGCAGCATTACAGTCCATCGCAGGAAATCGATGTCGAAGCCTTCGCCCGCCGCTTCGTCGAGACCTGGTTGAAGAGCGCGCCGCACAAGGAGAATCTTTCCTTCGCCGACTATAACCGCACCGGTGTCGGCGCCGCGGTGAACGGCGATACGGTGTATGTCACCCAACTCTTCGCCACCGACCTTGGCCTTGGACCGCATCTGGACTCTTCGCCGCCGGCAGTCGTCACGCCGCTGCCAAGTCCGCACGACGCCAAGGCGGCGCCGCATCTGCGCGGCAAAGAGGGAGGCAAGCCCTGACTGGCGAAGCGAATCGTTGATCCGCAAGTTAGACGGACATCGGGCTCAACTCTTCGCCGAGCAGGCCGCAACGACCGTGCTTTCGCCGGACGAAACTGTGACCGGTCGACCGATGTTCTGTCGGCGCGACTTGCGATACGCGGCTCGATGCGTTCCGACACTTTGCTGGTCGAGGACCAGCTTGGTTGGTCCATTTCATCGTCCCGATGAACCGTCAGACGAGCATCAGTTGTCCGCTCTAATCGCCGGTTTCGGGCGTCCGGATGACCTGGCGCAGGGTGACCGGACAGTGCCGGGCCCAGTTTACAAACAGTGAGCGGGGTCGGCCGGCCGCTAACCGCCTGTTAACGCTGTTGGGTCAATTTACGTGGTGAAGGCGATGTGTTCGATCAACACACTTCAAATCGGACACTAAACCATTCTTTACACTACATCTTGTCGCCGGTACTTTCCGTAGCAGGCATGATGCCAAGTGAGTCGAAATGCGGCCTGACATTCCCTGGAACGTGGCGGGCATTCCGCCGGAAGCGCGCGAAGCCGCCAGAGTCGCGGCACGGCGCGAAGGATTGTCGGTCGGCGAGTGGATGACGCGGCGCATTTTGCGCAGTTTTTCCGATGGTTCCGACGAAGTGGCCGCGCCGCGCGAGGCCTGGCCGGCGAACGGTGCAGGCTTCGTGACGACGACCGGAACGCGACCGACGCGGCGCGATACCGAAGACATGCTGGCACACGTCGCGCGCAGCGAATCCGAAAGCGGTGAAGTGTTCCGCCGTATCGAGGAGCAATTGCGCGGCGTGGCGCGCCGGCTCGAAGCCGCCGAACGCAGCCAATCCGAAAACAATCGCGCCATGAGCAAGGCGGCGAACGAGATCAACATCGCCGCGCGCGAGCAGGCGCAGGCCTTCGATCAACTCGGCAACAGCGTTGTCGGACTGGCCGACCGTATCGACCGTGTCGAGCGGCAGGGCGCGCAGGACGGACTGAAGGATGCCGTCAAAGGCCTGCACCAGGGCCTTACGCGCGTCGCCGATCAGATTGCGGCCACCGCCAATCAGTCCGCGTCGCAGATTTCCGCGCTCGCCAACAATCTCGAATCCGTCGCCGGCCGGGCCGGACAGGCACGCATCGAAGCCGAAGCCGCCTCGCGCGCCTTCGAACAACGCCTCGCACAAATCGACGAACGCGTGCGCAGCGCCGAACGCCTGGCGCAGGCGAGTCGCGAAACAATTCAGCATGCACTGAGCAGTATTGAGGTGCACAAGAGCCAGGGTCCAATCACCGCCGGATCGGACACCGACACCGCCGCGACTATCGCGCGCCTGGAAGCAAATGTCGCCAAACTCGAAGCCGGCGGCAGCGACCCCGAACTCGACCGCCGGCTGACCGGCATCGAACGCAGCCTGAGCGAGATCGCCAGCCGCGCCGAAAAGTCTGCCGAGCGACCATCGCTCGTCGCCGGCGACCTCAAGCGCCTGTCCCAGCTTGTCGATGTGAAGGACGTCCACGCGCCTGTCGCCAGGTCGCGCTTCGTGATTGACGATACCGCGGCACACGAGACGATCGCGGAGAGTACTTATCATCCGCCGGCCGACCTGGCGGAGCCGCTGCCCACTAGCCGCGAGGCTCCGCCGTTCCCCGACATCGCCGTGCCGGACAACGCGCCTCCCTTCCAGGCGAGCACCGTTCCGTTCGCCGCCTTCACCGCTTCGGATGAGGTGCACACGTCGCCGGGGCCGGAAGCTGCGGATGACGTGGCGCACATCAATCCAAACATCGCCGACGAGCCGATGAACCTGCACAGCGAGGAACCGGCAGCGGCGGCGGACTCCTACCTTTCGGCGGCGCGCCGCTCGGCGCGCGCGGCCTCGGCCCAGGCCGAAGTCGAACGCGGCATTCGCGCCGGCGGATTCAGCTGGGGCATGGCGTCCGGCAGCATCGCTGCCGAGTCCAGGCCGGAAACGAAAAAGACCTATCTGTGGATCGCGATCATCGCCCTGCTGACCGTCGCGGCGGTTGGCGCCGGGGTGATCCTCAGCCAGAAACTGAACTCCGGATCGCCGCGCTCGTTCGGCTCGCTCTTGAACAGGAACGCTGCAACCACATTCGCGTCGCCGGTTCGCCACCCTGCCCCCCCGATTCCGCTCACCACCGATACACCCGCCCCTGCCGCACCACCGCAGATCAACGCCGTGGTCGTGCATGACGGAGCGCCGGCCGATGCGACCGCGCCCGCGGTGACGGACGCAACGGGTGCCACGCCGAACACGCCACATCCGGCACCCGCCATTCCGCCTTCGCCGACGGCTGCGCACGCCGCCGCGGTGGTTCCCCCGGCGCAGAGCGCTCCAGCCAATGCCGTGCTTCGCCCGGCAACGACAGCCGCCCTTTCGCCACTCGACAAGCTGACGGCGCTCGCCAACGGCGGCAATGCCAAGGCCGAATTGGTGGTGGGCCTCAAATATCTCGACGGCGATGGCGTCGCCGTGAACGAAGTGGACGCGGCCAAATGGCTCGCGCGCGCCGCTGATCAGGGCCAGGCCGTCGCGCAATATCGTCTCGGCACGATGTATGACCGCGGCCGTGGCGTCGCCGCCGACCCGGCCAAGGCGGCGCACTGGTACTTGCTCGCCTCGCAGGCCGGTAACCGCAAGGCGATGCACAATCTTGCGGTGGCTTACGCTTCGGGTACAGGCACACTGAAAAACCTTGCCGAGGCGGCACGCTGGTTCTCCAAGGCCGCCGCACTTGGGCTTTCGGATTCGCAATTCAACCTGGCGGTGCTTTATGAGCGCGGTCTCGGCGTGCCGCAAAGCCTGCTCGATGCCTACAAGTGGTACGCGATCGCTGCCGCTTCGGGCGATACGGAATCCAAGGCGCGAACCGAAGCGCTGGCCACACAGCTGAGCGCCGACGACCGCGCGGCGGCACAGCACGCTGCCTCTGCGTTCCACGCCCAGCCGCTCGACGTCAAATCGAATGTCGCGCCGTTGATGAGCGACGTCACCGGCTGAAGTCGAAATCGTGTTGAGCCAGGGCTGCCCTCGCCCTTCATCCTGAGCTTGTCGAACCACGAAGGATGGATGACGGGCGCGGATAAACCAGATCCAGGATCGCTCCAAACTTCCACGCCGGGAAGGTTGACCGCGCGGGCTCGCGCGCGCACATTCGATTCGGGCCGGGCCTGCCGGATTCGTCAGGCCTTTCACCTCCTGCCTGTGAATTTGCGCCTTCGATGGAAATCTACCTCCCCATCGCCGAGATGTCGGTCCATTGGCTGATCATCCTCGGCATGGGCGCCGCGGTCGGATTCCTTTCCGGACTGTTCGGAGTCGGCGGCGGGTTCCTGCTGACGCCCCTGCTCATCTTCTACGGCGTCCCCTCGGCGGTGGCCGTGGCAACCACAGCCAGCCACATCACGGCGTCCTCGATTTCCGGCGCCATCACGCAGTGGCGAAAGCGCGCCCTCGATCTGAAAATGGGTCTGGTCATGTCGGGCGGCGGACTTGTCGGCACCGTGTTCGGCGTCTGGCTGTTCGGCGTGATGCGACGCTCCGGTCAGATGGACCTCGTGGTTTCGGCCAGCTACGTCGTCCTGCTGGGCACGGTCGGCGGCATCATGCTCAACGAGAGCCTTGGCGCCCTGCGCGCGGTGCAGGGCGGAGCGCCGCCGCCCGGCCGGCGCAGCGGTCAGCATCTGTGGCTGCATGGCCTGCCGATCAAGATGCGTTTTCGCGAATCACGGCTCTACATCAGCGTCATTCCGCCGATCGTGATCGGATTCTTCGTCGGCGCCCTGTCGGCGATCATGGGCATCGGCGGCGGCTTCGTCATCGTGCCGGCCATGATCTATCTGCTGCGCATGCCCACCAACGTCGTCATGGGTACCTCGCTGTTCCAGATCATCATCGTGACGGCCGCGACCACCATCCTGCAGGCCACGAGCAATTTCGCGGTCGACATCGTGCTAGCCCTTTTCCTGATCGTCGGCGGGGTGGTCGGCGCGCAGCTCGGCGTGCGGGCGGGCGAGCGCCTGCGCGGCGAGCAATTGCGGTTGCTTCTGGCATTGCTGGTGCTGGCCGTGGCCATCCGGCTCCTATTTGGGCTGGTGGTCGAGCCGGGCGAGCTGTTCAGCGTCGCCACGGTGGCGCCATGAGACGTCTGGCGCGGGGTCTCGCGGCACTCGCGTTGTTCGGCGTTCCGGCCGCGGCGTCCGAAGATCTGGTTTCGGGCCTGTCGCAGGACACGGTCGAGATCACCTCCAACTATACCGGCACCGACATTGTGGTGTTCGGCGCGATCGAGCATCTCGAAGATGCCGGCGTCAACGACGTGGTCGTCATCGTGCGCGGTCCCGACGCGAACATGACGGTGCGCAAGAAGGACCGGGTCGCGATCATTTGGCTCAATCGCGACCAGGCCGTGTTGCAGGGCCTGCCGTCCTACTACTACCTGGCAAGCACGCGGCCGCTTTCCGCGATCGCCGCGCGCGACACCTTGCAGCGCTATGGCATCGGCGTCGGAAATCTCGCGCCCGAGAAGATCATCAGCCATCACGATCCCGAACCGTTCCGCCAGGCGCTGATCCGGCACAAGGAGCAGGACGGGCTGTATGGCGAAACGCCCGCCGGCGTGGAGTTTCTCAGCCCCACCCTGTTTCGCGTGCACGTGCCGGTTCCCGCCACTGTGCCGCGCGGCCAGTACAATGCCGAGGTCTATCTGTTTCGCGACGGCAATGTGATCAGCGCGCAATCGACGCCGCTGTTCATCGACCAGACCGGACTTGAGCGCCGGCTCTACAATTTCGCGCACAGCTCGCCGATGTCCTATGGCGTTTCGACGGTACTGATGGCGATGTTCCTGGGCTGGCTCTCATCGGTACTGTTCCGGCGCAACAACTGAGGCACGCCGCGCGCTGCGACGGCATAGACGCGTCGTCCGCCGAGCATGTAGGCCGCGAAAGCGCCTGGAAAAAGATCCGCGATCGCTTCGTCCTGGACGTTCAGCCCGCCAGCATAGGCGCCGAAGGCCGGCAGCACCATGCGAGAGCGATCGGCGGCGAAGCAGCGGCGACGCAGGCTGCGGCCATGGCGGGTAACGGTGGCGCAAGGATGCAGATGCCCCGCGATCTCGCCCGCCTGCGGCAGCGTCGACGGTTCGTGACGGAAGACGAGACCGCCAATGGCCAGTTCGAGAGTTACCGTGCCTCCGAGCCAGGCCGGTGGATGCGGATCGTGGTTGCCCTCGATCCAGATCCAGCCCGTGCGCCCGACCTGCGCGGCCAGTATGGCGCGTTCCTCTGCGTCGAGGCGGTCGGCAGCATCGGGATCGTGGAAGGAGTCACCAAGCGCGATCACTTGCGCCGGCTGGTAGCGGTCCATCAGCGCGGCGATACGATTGAGCGTCGTGCGCGTATCGTAAGGCGGCAGCAGTGCGCCGCGCCGCGCCAGGGACGAGCCTTTCTCGAAATGAATATCGGCCAAGATCAGAGTACGCTCCGCCGGCCACCACGCGGCACCGGCGCAATCGAGCAGCAGCCGTTCGCCGTTGACCTCCGCGAAGGTTTGCTCAGTCGACACGCATGGCTTCCTTGATCAGCGCCTCTTCGGCCTCGTGCAGAATATCCTCGTGCGCCTCGCCCGCCACCATTTCCTTGGCGATTTCCAGCAGCGCGGGCACTGCGAGCGGCGACACCCGGTCCAGGCGCCGCGTCACGATGCGGTTCTTGATGCGCTTGAGTGCAGCGGCGAGGCGCGCGATGTCGAGCAGCCCGGTGCCCGCATCCTCGTAGGTGGCGCGCAGCAGGACATGATCCGGCTCGTGTTCGCGCAGCACGTCATAGATGAGGTCGGAGGAAAACGTCACCTGCCTGCCCGTCTTCTCGCGGCCCGGATAGCGCCGCTCGATCAGCCCGGAAATGATCGCGCAGTTGCGGAAGGTGCGCTTGTAGAGGTTGGACTCCGCCAGCCAGGCATCGAGATCATCCCCGAGCATGTCCTCGGCAAAAAGACTCGCCATGTCGAGGCCGCCCATGTCGCGCAAGGCCCACACGGCCAGCGCATATTCGTTGGCGACAAAGCCTAGGGGCCGCATGCGCAAGCGTTCGAGCCGCCGCGTCAGCAGCATGCCCAGGGTCTGGTGTGCGAGCCGTCCTTCGAACGGATAGCAGACGAGATACTCGCGCGAACCGCGCGGAAAGGTCTCGACCAGAAGCTGGCCGGGCTGCGGAACGACCGAGCGCACCTGCTGAATGCGCAGCCATTCGTGCACCGGATCGGGCAGCACGTGCCAACTCTCGGGCCGCGACACCATCTCGCGAACGCGCTGCGCCAGAAATGTCGAAAGCGGGAACTTGCCGCCATTGTAGGACGGAATCTGCGCCTCTGTGTCGTTGGTCTTGGTGACATAGGCGCCGTCGTCGCGCATGCCTTCGAAGCGCAGAACATGGCCGGAGAAAATGAACGTGTCGCCCGAGGTCAGCTGTTCGATGAAATATTCCTCGAGCTGGCCGAGCACGCGGCCGCCCGCTCCAGTCGGTCGGCCCCTGGATTGCAGCCGGATCTCGACCATCGGTTCCTCGACGATGACGCCGACATTGAGACGGTATTGCTGCGCCATGCGCGGATGGGCGATGCGCCAGAGGCCCTCTTCCGTCTTGCGCAGGCGGGCGTAGCGGTCGTAGCGCTTGAGCGCATAGCCGCCCGTGGCGACGAAATCGACCACAGCGTCGAAATCGGCGCGGGTGATGTGGCCATAGGGCGAGGCCGATTTCACCTCGTAAAAGAGCTTGTCGCCATCGAACGGCGCCGAGCAAGCCATGCCGAGCACATGCTGCGCCAGCACGTCGAGACCGCCGCGGCGCAGCCGTTCGCCGTCGAGTTCTCCGGCCAGCACCGCATCGCGCGCCGCGTTGCACTCGAGCACCTCGAAACGGTTGGCCGGCACGAGCAGCGCCTGCGACGGCTCGTCGAGCCGGTGATTGGCGCGGCCGATACGCTGGACGAGCCGCGCTGCGCCTTTCGGCGCACCGATGCAGATCACCTTGTCGACCGCGCCCCAGTCGATACCGAGATCGAGCGTGGACGTGCACACCACGGCGCGCAGACTGCCGCGGGTCATCGCGGCTTCGACCTTGCGGCGCTGCGCCGGCGCGAGCGAGCCGTGATGCAGCGCGATGGAAAGACTGTCTTCGTTGATGCGCCACAGTTCCTGGAAGGTGCGCTCGGCCTGGCTGCGCGTGTTGACGAAGATGAGCGCGGTCTTGGCCGACTTGATCGCGGCCATCACGTCCATCATGGCGTGGCGCGCCAGATGCCCGGCCCATGGCACATAGGAGTCCGAGGCGCTGATGCGGATTTCGGGCTTCGCGCCGGCTGCACCCAAAACGAGCTCGGCGAGCGCTTCGCCTTTTTCCGGCTGCGGCATCAGGAAACGCTGCAGCGGCACGGGATCGGCCACGGTTGCGGAGAGCCCGACCCGGCGATGCTTCGGCGCCAATGTTTGCAGCCGCGCCAATCCCAAGGACAGAAGATCGCCACGCTTGGAATTGTGCATGGCATGCAGCTCGTCGAGTACGACGGTCTTCAAAGTCGCGAACATCTGCTTGGCCGTCGGCGCGGCGAGCAGGAGCGCAAGCTGTTCGGGAGTGGTCAACAGAATATCCGGCGGCGAGTGGCGTTGGCGCTGGCGGCGCGAATGCGGCGTGTCGCCGGTGCGGGTTTCGACTTTCACGGCCAATCCCATGTCGGCGACAGGCGCTTCGAGATTGCGCGCTACGTCCACCGCGAGTGCCTTCAGCGGCGAGATATAGAGTGTGTGCAACGAGCGCGGGCGACGTTCGGGCAATTTGGCCAGTTCGATCAGGCTGGGCAGAAATCCCGCCAAGGTCTTGCCGCCGCCGGTGGGCGCGACCAGCAGAACCGATTCTTCCCGCGCAGCGTGGGCGATCAGCGCCGATTGATGCGAACGGATGCGCCAGCCGCGGCCCGCGAACCAGTTTTCAAAAGCGTCCGGAAGCGCACTCGCGTTTTCCTCCCCCGCGAGGTGGGGGAGGTGGACTTCCGATTGCGCAGCAATTGGATGGACGGTGGGGGCTAGTCGGGTGGCGTCGGCGCCTCTGCCCCCTCCACCGCTTCGCGGTACCCCTCCCCCGCGAACGGGGGAGGAAAGAACCGCGGCTCTCGACATTGCGCGTTTGCTCCTCATCCTCCTACTGTGCCTCAAAGAAACTGGGAGGAACAGATCATGTACGACCTGATGTTTCGCGACGGCATCCTGAAGGGCAAGCGCATCCTGGTAACAGGCGGCGGCACCGGCCTTGGCGAAGTGATGAGCGAGGCCTACGCGCAACTCGGCGCCACGGTTTACATCTGCGGCCGGCGCAAGGCCGTGCTCGACGAAACCGCCAAGACGCTATCAGACAAGACCAAGTCGAAGGTCACGGGCATCGCCTGCGACATCCGCGTGGCCGAAGCGGTCGACGACATGGTGGCGCAGATCTGGGCCGATGGCGGGCCACTCACCGGCCTCGTCAACAACGCCGCGGGAAACTTCATCAGCCGGACCAAGGACCTCTCGCCTCGCGGCTTCAATGCCATCGCGGATATCGTGTTCCGCGGTTCGTTCTACGTCACGCTCTCCTGCGGCAAGCGCTGGATCGAAGGCGGCAACAAGGGCAGCGTGATCTCGATCCTGACGACATGGATCTGGAATGGCGGGCCATTCACGGTTCCTTCGGCGATGTCGAAGGCCGGACTCAACATCATGACAAAGTCGCTGGCCACGGAATGGGGTCCGCATGGAATCCGTCTCAACGCGATCGCTCCGGGACCGTTCCCAACCAAGGGCGCGTGGGAGAGACTCAATCCTGCGGCGAGCGGCGGCAACACCGAAGCACGCCAGACCGCCGGCATGGCGCGCAATGGCGAGATGTTCGAGCTCGCGAACCTAGCCACATTCCTGATGGCCGATGGCTGCGATTATCTGACCGGCCAGACGATTGCCATCGACGGCGGCATGCATCTGGCGGCCGGCGGAAATTTCGCGCGACTCGCAGCGCTGGGCGATGCCGAATGGGAAGCGATCCGCGGCCAGATTCGTTCGGCGAACGATAAGGACAAAGTGCAACGTTCCGTCTAAGCGCGCGTGCTATTTATCCTTCGTCCTCGACATGCGCGGTATGAGGGGCGAGCGGAAGCCCTCACGCTGAGCCTGTCGAAGCATGAGCTTGTCGAAGGACGAAGGGCGCGGAGCAACTATTCCGTACGTAGTCGCGGCCGCTATTGTGAATTGACAGGCACGTCCGTTGGGCGGAGTATTTTTCGACCGCGACGCGGACGCGCCGTTCCGGCAAGGCTGGAGCGATGTAGGCGGAATCCGCGAGCGGCGCCTGAAGCCGGCTCAACAGGGAGGTTCCGCATGGAAGACACTCCACCGGGTATAGAACCGGGGCTCTGCATGCGCAGAGCCACAGCCGGCTGAGACGAAACGCCGGTTGCCGCCCCACAATTGAAAATGCGTGACGCGAGCATCGCTCGCATAAACACCCGTTTTTACGGGAGTAGAAAGCCCAGGACATGTGCCTGGGCTTTCGGTTTTTTGGCCGCTCGCCATGCGTCTGTTGCACCCTCCCCTTGAGGGAGGGTCGAAATATTTTCGAGCGAAGCGAGAGAATATTTCGGGGAGGGCTGCGCGCGAGGAAACCCCTCCCCCAAATTTCCGCTCACTCCGTTCGCACAAATTTGGATCCTCCCTCAAGGGGAGGGTTGGCGTTTCCATTCAATCGTCGAGTTTGCCTCATACTGCGGCAACGCGAAGTGCGGCTCGGGCGGCTCGTGGCGAAACTTGATCGCAGGTCCGATGTGCGGATTGCCCGCTTCATCGCGCATCAACATGGCGCGTGCCGTGGAGTGCGCATCGTCAAACCCGTCCTTCAGATTGCGCACTGGTGCCCAGCACAGATCGACCGGTTCGAGAAACGCTTCCCATTCGGCACAGGTCTTCGCCCGGAACGTGGCCGCGAAGAAATCGATCAGCGGTTGTTGCGCGGGTCCTGGCTCGCCCTTGGCGATGTCGAGAAAATCCAGGCGCCCCAGAGCGCGCAACAAATTCTCGCAGAACTTCGCCTCCGATCCGGCGAGCGCGATGAACCCGCACTCCTTCGTCTCATAGATGCGGTTCATCGCCTGGCCGCCATAGTTGCGCATTTGGTGCGGCAGCGGTGCACGATCCTCGCCGAACACGCTGCCGGTGATGTTGGGAGTCCAGGCGATCAGCGAGTCGTACATCGCAATGTCGATATACTCGCCCTTGTCGGTTCGCTCGCGTGCCAGCAAGGCCATCAGGATGGCGGACAGCGCCGTGAGCGACGACGCCATGTCGGCCGCAACGAGGTTCGGCATGTTCGGCTTGTTGTCCGTGAAGCCGCGCGACAGATCCAAGGTGCCGGCTAGTGCCTGCACGCCGAGATCGTGCGCTGGCTTGTCGCGCAGCGGGCCGTTCTGGCCGAAGGCGCTGAGCGAGCAATAGACGATGCGCGGATTACGCGCCGCGATCGCGTCATAGCCGATGCCGAGCCGCGCGACGACGCCCGGGCGGAACGCCTCCACCATCACGTCCGCCTCGTCGGCGAGTTTCAGAAACGCCGCAAGATCGTCCTTGTCCTTGAGATCGAGCGCGATCGAACGCTTGCCGCGCGCGATGTTGCGGAACCACACCGCGGTGCCGTCTGGCATACGCGTTCCCATGGCGCGCACCGGCTCGCCGACGCCGTTCCTGGGCTCGACCATGATCACGTCCGCGCCATGATCGGCCATGGTCATGGTCAGGTGCGGACCGGGCAGGAACTGCGACAGGTCGAGAACGCGGATGCCGGCGAGCTTCATGTTGGTTTCCAACGACCCTGGCTAAGATGTTCGTTCACGATCCGCCATCCATCCGCTTCGCAGCGCAGAATGCTAGTGCCGCGTCCGCGACCGCTAACCGGTTTGCCATCCATCGTTCCCATCCAGGAAAAGCTGTAGACGCAGGCCGCGGCCGTGTCGGATTGCGCCAGCCAAATGTGGTCGTGTGTGCGGTAATTGTCATCCTTGATTGAAGCGAAGTTCGCCTGGATCGCCACGCGGATCGCGTCGCGGCCGAAAGGGGCAGTACCGTTGCTGTAGAAGAATACAACATCGTCCGACAGGAGCGTCATCGCGACGTCGAGATCCC
>JANYBR010000428.1 GCA_025360685.1 Pseudomonadota bacterium | reverse complement strand
GAAGTCGATCTCAAGATCGACCGTGCTACCGCCGCGCGGCTGGGCATCAGCGCCACGCAGATCGACAACACGCTTTATGACGCGTTCGGCCAGCGCCAGGTATCGACGATCTATAACGAGCTCAACCAGTACCATGTCGTGATGGAGGTCGCGCCGCAGTTCTGGCAGAGTCCCGAAACGCTGAACGAGCTTTATATCAGCAAGTCCGGCGGCGCGATCAGCGGCACCCAGGCGACAGGCGCGGTGGCCGGCACGACGCAGATCGCCGGGACGACGGCAGTCACCGCGGCCGACGTGGCCGGCGATGCCGTGCGCAACCAGCAGGCGAACGCGCTCGTCAATAGCGCGCGCGGCGGCGCCTCGACCGCCGCCTCGGTCGCAACGCAAGCAGAGACGATGGTGCCGCTGTCGGCCGTCACCAGCTTCGGGCCGGGCACGGCGCCGCTTTCGATCAATCACCAGGGCCCGTTCGTGGTCACCACCTTCTCATTCAACCTGCCGTCGGGTACGTCGCTCAATCAGGCCACGGCCGCAGTCCAACGAACCATGGCCGCGATCAAGACACCGACCTCAATCCAGGGCGTCTTCGCCGGCACCGCCAAGATATTTCAGGAGTCGGTCTCCAATCAGCCCGTGCTGATACTGACCGCGATCCTGACGATCTACATCGTGCTGGGCATTCTCTACGAGAGTTACGTCATACCGCTGACGATCCTGTCGACCTTGCCGTCGGCCGGTGTCGGGGCCTTGTTGGCATTGCTGATATTCAAGACGGAACTAAGCCTGATCGCGATGATCGGAATCATCCTGCTCATCGGCATCGTCAAGAAGAACGCCATCATGATGATCGACTTCGCCATGGACGCCGAACGCAAAGAGGGGCTCGACGCGCGGGCCGCCATCTACAAGGCGTGCATGATGCGCTTCCGGCCGATCATGATGACGACCTTCGCCGCCATCCTGGGCGCGATGCCGCTGGCGTTCGGCTTCGGCACGGGCGCCGAACTGCGCCAGCCGCTGGGCATTTCGATCGTCGGGGGCTTGGTCGTCAGCCAGATCCTCACGCTCTACACCACGCCGGTAATCCACCTCTATCTGGATGGCTGGCGCAACAGGCGAAAGGCGGCATGGGACCGCTGGTACACGCACTTCATGGGAGACGACGCGCCTGCGCCGGCCGAGTAGCGACTAAAGGTTCGGCAGGTTTTCCGTGTCCGGCGCGCCGTTGTGAATTTCGGAATTGCGGTGCTGGCGGTACAGGCTGCGGGTGGTGGCGTACAGATCGACCGACGTACGCTCCACCTGATCCAGGTTTTCGACGTTGCGCGCGCGCAGGTCGACAATCTCCATGCCGGAGCGGATTCCCATATAGAGCGCGAAGTTGTGAAACCGCAGATAGGTCAGCGGGTCCATAAAGATGTCCGCGACTTCGCCGGTGAGGTCGCGCGGATTGCTGGGGCCTGCGAGCGGCAGGACGAGATAGGGGCCCTCGCCGGCACCCCATACGCCAAGGGTCTGGCCGAAGTCCTCGTCATGACGCGGAATGCCCATCTTGGCAGCTACGTCGACGAGACCGACCACGCCCAGGGTCGAATTTATGACGATCCGGCCGAGCGTCTGGCCGGCGCGGTTGGGTGAACCTTGCAGCACGTCGTTGCCAAGGGTCACGGGCGCGTCGAGATTGCCGAGGAAATTGTGCACGCCGTTGCGCGCGAATTCCGGCACGGCATGGTTGTAGAAAACCGCCACCGGGCGGGCGACGGCATTGTCAAGCGCCTGGTCGAAGACAAAGATCGAACGATTCGTGTGCTCATACGGGTCGTTCTGACCGCTTGGGTCAGTGGCACAACCAGCGAGCGAGGCGGCCGCCAAGGACGCCGCAAGGAGAAGCGATACGCGGTTCATGCCCTAACCAATACTACCCAACGGATTTCAGAATCGTTTACCGGCCAAACTATAGGCGAAACTATTGTCGTTAATTCTTAACAGGGCAAGAGCCCGGCGTACAACTTCAGATGCCGCCGTACCACTGATACCCTTGGTCCTCCCAATAACCGCCCTTTCCGCCACCAACACGGTTAAAGCTGGCGGCGAGTTCGATGCGCCGCACATATTTGGGCATCTTGTAGCCGAGCTGACGTTCCGCGCGCAGCCGGACGGGCGCACCGTGCTCGACCGGAAGGGTCTGGCCGTTCAGTTCATAGGCCAGAATTGTCTGTGGATGAGTCGCTTCCAAAAGGTCCAGGCTTTCATAGTAAAAGGGTGGCTGAACGATGTTGCCACTCGCATCCACGCTGGCCTCTCCCATCGGATCTGCACAGTAGAAGATGACGTAGCGTGCCTCGGCCTTGGGGCGGGCCATCGCCAGAATCAGTTGCAGTGGCGTACCGGTCCACTCGCCGATGCAGCTCCAGCCTTCGACGCAGTCGTGCCGGGTGATCTGGGTGCGTGAGGGCATGGCGCGGAGCTCGGCCATCGACAGCTTCCGCGGCTGCTCGACCAAGCCGCCCACCTCGATCATCCAGTCCTTGAAGCCGCTGGCGACATGGACATTGTAGTCATTCGTATTGGGGTTGAGCGTGCCGTTGGCGCGAAACACCGGCGCGATGTCGGCCTTGGCATATTCCGTCGCCAGCGCGTGGCTGCCGGCGAACAGCCGCTGCGCGCGGCGCGTCAGGTTCTCCACTTCACCCAGGATGCCCAGCACCCAGGGCTGCTGCGACAGATCGGTGCAGCCCGCCAGTGCCAACGTACCGGTAACCGCCGCCATACGCGTCAGAAAGCTTCGCCGATTTGCGGTTTCAGCCATTGGGCTTCTCCGTCTCGATCGCATACCGGCCGGTGATCATGGAACGCAGATTGTTCCAGGGGCCCGACAGGATCACCATCACGATGTGCACGATGAAGAATGCAACAAACGAAAAAGCGCATATGAAGTGAATGGTGCGCGCGCTCTGACGTCCGCCGAATACCCAGGGCAGAAAAGGAAAGGCGCTGTCCATCGTCGGCGACATCGTCAGGCCCGTCAGCACGATCAGCGGTCCCAGCACAAAAATCACGACGAAATAGGTCATGCGTTGGATGCCGTTATAATGCTTGGCCTCCTCGCCCCTGGCAAAGCGCAGGCGCAAATGGTTGGCGATCTCAGCCGGAAGATTCGCGAAATCCTTTTTCGTCGGCAGCAGTTCGTATTTGAAGCGGCCGCTGGCGAAGACATAGGCGAAATAGGCCAGGCCGTTGGCAACAAGCAGCCATGCGAACGCAAAGTGCCACAGCCTTCCGAGCGCCAGATTCGGCGAGGCAGCCGGCAAGGTCGCCCACTGCGGAAAACCGCGCACGCTTTTGGTCCCGTTGTCGTCCGAGGCTCCGAGCCAGCCGTCGGTGTTGAATTTCCACGACCCGATCAAGGTCACGCCGTGGAAATTGTCCTGTGTTCCCTCGGCGGTCAGCGACACGAAGGGGTGATCGAAATCCGAGCCGTTGCCCCAGTACAGCGAAGGGTGCGCGTTGAAGATCTGCAGGCCGCTCATCAGCATGACCAGCATAGAGATCGCATTCAGCCAGTGCAGTGCCCGCACGGGAATGGTGTGACGATAGAACAGATAGCGCGGCCTGCGCGGCTCGCGCGGCGAAAGCGCCACCAGGGCGCGCGCGTGATCGAACATGCGGTCCCAATTGGAACGTAAGCGCTCCGCAAGATTCCCCTGCGTCACGGGTTCAGCTGCGTCGGACATGCCCCAATGCCTTGAATCGATGCCCGCATCATAGCAGGCCCGATAACAAATTCGCCGCTGTTGCCGAATTCGTTACAGGCTCCCAATATCGGTCCTTGGGCCCGTCCAGAGGCCGAAACCGGGAGGATGCGATGGCGAAGCTCGCGCGCGATGGGGTCAACATCTACTACGAAACGCATGGCGAAGGGCCGGTCATCCTGCTCAGCCACGGCTATTCGGCCACGTCGCAGATGTGGAACGGCCAGGTCGAGATTTTGTCGCGCAAGCACAAGCTGGTTGTGTGGGACATGCGTGGCCACGGCCAAAGCGACTATCCGGCCGATCAGGCCGCTTATAGCGAGGAAGCCACCGTGGCTGACATGGCCGCCTTGCTTGATGCGGTAGGTGCGAAGACCGCCATCGTCGGCGGACTGTCGCTGGGCGGTTACATGTCGCTGGCGTTTCACGCCACCCATCCGGATCGCGTGACGGCGCTGCTGATCATCGACACCGGCCCCGGTTTCAAGAAGGACGAATCGCGTGAGAGCTGGAACCAGAACGCGCGGCGCACCGCCGACCGCTATGAAAAGGAAGGGCTCGGCCCGCTTGGCGGCGCCAGCGCCGAACGCGCCACGGCGCGTCATCGCGACGCCACGGGCCTGGCGCGTGCGGGCCGCGGCATGCTCACTCAGAAGAACGCGCGCGTGATCGAGTCCTTGCCGAACATCGAGGTGCCCTCGATCGTCATCGTCGGCGAAAAGGACACCCCGTTCCTCGCCGCCGCGGACTACATGACCGCGAAAATTCCCGGCGCCGAGAAGGTAGTCATTCCCAATGCCGGCCACGCTGCCAACATCGATCAGCCGGTCGCCTTCAATGCCGCGCTCGAAGCCTTCATCGCCAAATTGAAATAGGAGTTCGCAAAATGGATCGGGTCAAAGGAAAAGTCGCGCTCGTCACCGGCGGCGCCAGCGGCATCGGCCGCGCCAGCGCCATGCTGCTCGCCAAGGAAGGCGCCACCGTTGCCGTCACCGACGTGCAGGACGATCAGGGCAGGGATTGCGCCGCCGCGATCAAGCGGGCCGGCGGCGATGCGATCTTCCTGCACCATGACGTGGCGAGCGAGGATGCCTGGATCAGTGTCGTGACCGAAATCAGGTCGCGCTTCGGCAAACTGCATGTGCTAGTGAACAATGCCGGCATCGCCATCACCGGTTCGGTGCTGACGATGACTCTGGCCGACTGGCGCCGCCAGCAAGCGATCAATCTCGACGGCGTGTTCCTCGGCGTGAAACATTCCCTGCCGCTGATGCGCGAAAGCGGCGGCGGCTCGATCATCAACATCTCCTCTCTCGCCGGGCTGAAAGGCTCGCCGACCCTGGCTGGTTATTGCGCAACCAAAGGCGGCGTCAGGCTGTTCACCAAGGCGGTTGCTCTAGAATGCGCGGCGGCACGCGACAATGTGCGGGTCAATTCGGTCCATCCCGGCGTCATCGAGACTCCGATCTGGCTTGGAATCCTGCCGGGCACGATACCGGGCGCCGGGCAGCCCGGAGCGAACGCGCCCAATCTCGATGTCATTTCAGAGACGATGGTGCCGACCGGCAAGAAGGGCCTGCCCGAAGACATCGCCGCGGGCGTGCTCTATCTGGCGAGCGACGATTCCCGTTATGTGACCGGCAGCGAACTCGTCATCGACGGCGGCATGTCGACGCGGTGAGACGGGTGACCTGGGTGTCATCCCCGGCCGAGCATTGCGTTCGCAATGCGAAGGGAAGGGGACCCAGGCGAATCGATCGAGCACGATCTCTGTACCTGGGTTCCCTTCCCCTCGCGAAGCTTTCGCTTCGCGAGGCCGGGAATGACACCGAGCTTCCGTACAAACAAAAGCCGTCCCTACTCCGCGATCGATGAATAGACGATGCTCTTGAGCTGGCCACGGAAGTTGAACGCGCCGGACGGCATCAGTTGGGTCATGAACACCACGGCCAGATCTTCCTTCTCGTCCACCCAGAAGATGGTGGAGGCGGCGCCGCCCCAATACCAGTCGCTGCCCGCGATGCTGCCGGACGTGACGCTGTCGAGAGTGCAGGCGAAGCCCAGACCGAAGCCGACACCTTCGTTGGCCGTCTCGGAGAAGCCGCCGATCGCCATCTCGGTCAGGTCCTTGCCATTCTTCAGGTGATTGCGGTGCATCAGCGCGATGGTGCGCGGTCCGAGAATTCGCACGCCGTCGAGCTCGCCGCCGCGCCGCAGCATGTCGCCGAAGCGCACATAGTCGGCCGTGGTGCTGGCAAGTCCGCCGCCGCCTGAAAAGAATGTCGGTTCCTTCAGGTATGCGCTTTTTTCCGGATCGTCCATCAGCTGCAGCTTCTTGTCCGGACCGCGGCGGTAGTTGGCGGCGAAGCGGTCCAGCTTTTCGCGCGGCACGTGGAACACCGTGTCCCTCATGTTCAGCGGTCCGAAGATTTCGTCGACAAGGAACTTGTCGAAACGCTTGCCGGAGATGATTTCCACCAGCGCGCCGCACACATCCGTGGAGAGCGAATACATCCAGCGCTCGCCGGGCTCGTAGCGCAGCGGCACCTTGGCGAGCTTCTGCATGAACGCTTTGAGGTCCTCGCCGTCGCCGCGCCGCACGCCGATGCGCGCATACTCCTTGTCGACAGGATGGCCGCTGTCCGGCGCGCCCAGCGCCGCCAGCGCCGCGCCATAGGTGAGCCCGCCGGTGTGGCAGAGCATGTCGCGCATGCTGACGGGGCGGCGCGGCTTGCTGGTCTGCATCGTCGGGCCTTCGCCGTTCACCCAGACGCGCTGATCACGCCATTCCGGCACGAAGCGGTGCACCGGATCGTTCAACTGAAAATAGCCGCGCTCGTAAAGCGTCATCAGCGCCACCGACGTGATCGGCTTGGTCATGGAATAGATGCGGAAGATTGTATCGTCCCGCATGGGTTTGCCGCGCTCGCGGTCCATCTGTCCGAGCGATTTGAAATAGGCCAGATGTCCGCGCCGCGTCACCGCGACTTGGGCTCCGGCGATCTTGCCATTGTCGATATAGGCTCGGTTCAAATGATCTGCGATGCGATCCAGACGCCCCGGCGCAAATCCCGCTTGCTTAGGTGACAGTTCCATTTCGCTCTCCCTAGTGCTTCTGCTTGAGATAGGCGCGGGTCTCGCTTTTCACGATGTCGAGGAAATCTCCCATGAACAAGTGCATGTCGACCAGATGCAGTCCCCAATTCGCCTGAACCTGTCCGCCCAGCAGAACGTCACCGGCGATGTCGTCGACGCGCGGGTCCTTCGGATCGCCGTGCACGGTGATAGAAAGATAGGTCGCGTTCTCGTTTCGAGCGCATTCCGCGGTAAGCAGGCCAGGCACGCTAACATAGGGCGTCCACACGGTCTTTCCCGGTACCCAGCTTGTTCCGTCCGTCGGCTGCGAATTGCCGAGCCCGCGCCAATTGGTCGACAGGTAGGAATGGGTCGCGCCCGATCCGCCACCGAGCGCCGCAGGGTTTACGCACGCCGCTTCCCAGCCGGCTTGCGACACCTTGCCGAAAAATGTGTTGGGCGGCGGTGGAACGGTGGAGCGAAAGGAACTGAACGCAATGACGCAGCCGGGCGTCGTCGCAGAATGGCAAAGCGGCATGGACTGGAAATCACCGCCAACATCCTTGCCTGCCGGAACGCCCAGGCGCGTACCGCCCAGAATGGCGACGAGGATCTGCTTTTGGATCGGCTTGCCGTCGATCTCGTTTTTGATGAGCTGGGTCAGCATGCCCGAACCCTGGCTGTGTCCAATCAGCACGACACCGCGGCCGTGATTGAAATGTTCCAGGTAGTAGTTCCACGCGTCGAGAACGTCGTGATACGCCAACAGCGGATCAGTCGGCGTCGCCATGGGCGCGCCGGTCTGGCGGGCGAACAGCGCTGTCAGCGTGAACTGGCGATAGAGCGGCGCATAGGTCGCGCACACCGAGCCGAAGCGCGCGAATTGCTGCGCGACAACCGACATCTCTTCGATGCCTGGAAGCATATCGCTGTTGACGCCGCGATCGCGCGACACGGTCGGGTAGACATAGAAGCAGTCGACCCGCGGTTTTTTCGCCGCCCTGAACTTTGCGGATTTCAGCGTTCCGCCGGTGGAGACGATGGTCGCGTCCTCGTCGGCGCCGCAGGCATCATCGTGACCCGGCAGGCAAAGCCAGTTCGCGGAATCGGAGTAGTCGTTCTTGGTCGAAGTGGCAGGTTGGTCGGCCGCTGCGGCGCCTGAAGCGGCAAGTCCGGCAAACAAGAGCAGCGCAGCGGCGAATTTTGTCATCGTTTTCCCCCCGAGACCTTTCGTTGGGGAAATTATGAACGGTGGTTCCCGCAGCCGTCCAACAAAATCGGATAGTGGCCGACCGGCTAGGCGCAGTCCGGCCCGTTCTAGCCTTCCGCTCAAAAGGCCGCAGGCCGCGCGCCCGAATCGATGCGTCTGGACGCTGCCACGATCCCACGGGCAGCCTGGGCACCAATCCGCTCAGTTGCCGATCCAGCCCTGCGCCACGGCGGCGTCGTGGCGGACCTTCTCAGGACCGCCCAGCGCCTGGCGGTCGAAGCCGATGCGCTTGAACCAGTAATGCAGGCCGAGCAGATCGGTGAAGCCCATGCCGCCATGCACTTCGGTGGCAGTGCGCGCGACGAAGGTGCCGACTTCCGAGGTGTGCGCCTTGGCGTGCGCGGCCATGCGCCGCGACTGACCGGGAAATTCGTCGAACGCGTAGGCCGCGTACCAGATGAGCGAACGGCAGGGCTCAAGTTCGGCGATCATCTCGGCGCAGAGATGCTTGACCGCCTGGAAAGAGCCGATGACACGGCCGAACTGCTTGCGCTCCTTGGCGTAGGCGACCGCTTTCTCGATCATCCGCCCGCCGGCGCCCAGCGTATCGGCGGCGAGCATGATGCGGCCGGCATCGATCATGCGCTCGAGCGTGGCGGCCGGATTACCGGACGAAAGCAGTTCGGCTTCGACGTTGTCGAAATTCAGTTCGCCGATGGCGCGGGTGGCATCGATCGTGCTCAGCGAGATTTTCTCAAGGCCCTTCGCTTTCGCATCGACAATGTGCAGACCTGCGAACTTGTCGGCAACGATGAAGATGTTCGCACCGCCGAATTCGAGCACGAACATCGCTTTGCCTGAGAGCTTGCCGCCCTTCGCGGTGATTCCCGCCTTCTCGCGCGCGCCAGCAGCCTGCTCGCTGATCGCAACCCCTGCGATCAGTTCGCCCGACGCGAGCTTGGGCAGATACATCTTTTTCTGCGCGTCTGAGCCGACGCCGATGAGGGCCAGCGGTGCCAGCACGGAGCTGGCAACAAACGGCACGGGTGCCACGTGTCGGCCGAGTGCTTCTGCCGCCAGCGCCGCATCGAGCAGCGAGAGGCCCAGTCCGCCAAATTCTTCCGGAGTCACGATGCCCGGCACGCCGAGTTCGACCAGCGCCTTCAGCACATCGGAAGCATAAGGTTCATGCCCGGCGGCTTTGCGCACGCGCTCGAGCGGGCAGACGCGCTCCAGGGTGCGGTTGATGCTGTCCTGCATCATCTTCTGGTCGGAGGTGAGGCCGAATTCCATCTTAGGCCTTCGCCGCTTTCGGCTCGCGCGGCATGCCGAGGCCACGCTCGGAAATGATGTTCTTCTGGATCTGCGCCGTGCCGCCGCCGATGATGAGGCCGAGATCGAACATGTAGCTCGTCTGCCAGGTGCCGGATGCGCGCAGATGCGGCGAGCCGGAATACAGAATGCCGAGCTCGCCGAGTGCATCGATGGCGAACGCGGCCAGCTGGTGATTGAGTTCGCAGCCCATCAGCTTGACAATCAACCGTGCTACGCCGGGGTCTTCTCCCCTCAGGCCCGCCGTCAGAAGACGCAGGCCGTGGAACTCCATCGCATGCACGCGCGCCTGCAGCTTCAGCAGCCGGTCGCGGAACACCGGATTGTCCATCAGGCGGCGCCCGTCGATCTCCTCGTTCTGCATCAAATCGATCAGCGCTTTGAGCCGCGTGCCCGCCTGGTTGGGATCGCCCAGCATGCCGCGCTCATGCTTGAGCGTGGCGTTGGCGACGAACCAACCCTGGCCGCGCTCGCCGACAATGTCTTTCTTCGGCACGCGCACGTCGGTGAAGAACACTTCGTTGAACTCGGCGCGACCTGTCATGGTCACCAGCGGACGCACTTCGATGCCCGGCATCTTCATGGAGAAGAGCAGATAGGAAATGCCTTCATGCTTAGGCTTGTCGGCTTCGGTGCGCACCAGACAGAAGATCATGTCGGCCTGCGCCGCGGTCGAGGTCCAGATCTTCTGCCCGTTGATGACGAAATCGTCGCCGTCTTCCACCGCACGGGTCGTCAGCGAAGCAAGATCTGAGCCCGCGCCCGGCTCGGAATAGCCCTGGCACCAGATGATCTCGCCGCGCAATGTCGGACCGATGAATTTCTTCTTCTGCTCCTCGCTGCCCAGTTCGAGCAAGGTCGGAACCAGCATCGAGATGCCTTGTCCCGCCATGCCCATCGGCAGACCCGCGGCGATGAATTCCTCCGCGATGATGCGCGATTTCAGCACGTCCGGCTCAGCGCCAAAGCCGCCATATTCCTTCGGGATGGTGCGCGCGGCATAGCCATTCGAGATGAGCAGCTTCTGCCACGCGCGCATGTCGCCCATCGCGCCGCGCGGCGCGCTTGCGCCATGCTGCTTGGCGAAGGCGCGGACTTCCGTGCGGAAGGCTTCGTATTCGGGAGAGTAGGAGAGGTCCATTTGAGCGCGCCATCCATCCTTCGACAAGCTCAGGATGAGGATAAGGAATTGGCCCTCATCCTGAGCTTGTCGAAGGACGAGGGCCGGCTCAATTTCAAAGAATAGCGACTACAACCGCTCCACGATCGTCACATTGGCCAGGCCGCCGCCTTCGCACATGGTCTGCAGGCCCCACTTCTTGCCGCGATCCTTGAGCGCATACAGAAGCGTCGTCATCAGCTTGGTGCCGGATGCGCCGAGCGGATGGCCGAGCGCGATCGCGCCGCCATTGACGTTCAGCCGCTCCGGGTTGGCGTGCGTCTGCTGCAGCCAGGCGACTGGCACCGAAGCGAACGCCTCGTTCACCTCGAACAGATCGATGTCGTCGATCTTCATGCCGGCCTTTTCCAGCGCACGCTTCGTCGCGGGCAACGGCGCCTCAAGCATGATCACAGGATCACCGCCGATCACCGTCATGTGGTGGATGCGCGCGAGCGGTTTGAAGCCCAGCGCCTTCAGGCCCTTTTCGTTGACGACGAGAACGCCCGATGCGCCGTCGCAGATCTGGCTCGACGTCGCTGCCGTGATCGCGCCGCCTTCGCGCAGCAGCTTTACGCCCTTGATGCCTTCAAGCGAGACATCGAAGCGGATGCCTTCGTCGGCCGTGTGTTTGGAGGTGGAACCGTCCTCGGCCTTGATCTCCAGCGCCACGATCTCGTCCTTGAACCTGCCGCCCTGCGTCGCCGCGATCGCTTTCTTGTGGCTCTCATAGCCATAGTGATCGAGCTGATCCTTGTTGAGACCGTACTTGGTCGCCATCATTTCGGCGCCCATGAACTGGCTGAACTGGATGTTGGGATATTTGGCCTGCAGGTGCGGGCTCATATAGGTGCCCATGCCGTTCTGTGCAGGAAGGGCGGCCGATGCGCCCATCGGCACGCGCGTCATGCTCTCGATGCCCATGGCGATGACGGCGTCCATGCTTCCCGACATCACGGCCTGCGCCGCGAAATGCAACGACTGTTGCGACGAACCACACTGACGATCGACGCTGGTGCCAGGAACATGCTCGGGCAGCCGAGACGCCATCACCGCATTGCGCGCCACGTTGATCGCCTGCTGGCCAACCTGGCTGACGCAGCCGCAGATCACGTCCTCGACGAGATTGGGATCGGCCTTGCTGCGGTCGAGCAGCGCGTTGATCACTTCGGCGCCCATGTCGACCGGGTGCCAGTCCTTCAGCTTTCCGCCGCGTTTTCCGCCGGCCGTGCGCGCTGCCGCAACAATATATGCTTCACCCATGACAACACTCCTTGTTTCCTGTCGCCCTTTTAGCATCGCCGCCAAGGCGCTGCACCAATCTTGAATCGCGTCTTTTTGGCTGCCGTTGGGGAAACGGATCTTGTCTGGAGACGGGCGATACGCGAGCGTCACACTGCCATGCTCTGGATGATTCCGGACTCGGGGGAAAAATCATGGTCGATTACGCCGTCCCGTCACGTCGCGCGTTGCTCAAGAGCGCCGCACTATCCACCGCTGGACTCGTCGCTTCGCCGGCATTGGGCAAGCTGCCGGCTGGGCCGTCCTGGAGCGGCGATCCGTTCAGTCTCGGGGTAGCGGCCGGCGCACCGTCGCTCGACGGATTTGTCCTGTGGACGCGGCTCGCGCCTGACCCGCTTGCCGCTGGCTCCGCAGGCGGCATGCACGGTCCATCGCAGCCGATCGCCTACGAAATCGCCACAGACGACTCCATGCATCACATCGTCCAGCACGGCGCGGCGCTTGCCGAAGCCGAGTTCGGCTATTCGGTGCACAAGCAGGTTCACGGCCTGAGGCCCGGCCGGCCTTATTGGTACCGATTCACGTCCGGCCGCGCGCAAAGCACCATCGGCCGCGCGATGACTCTGCCTGAGCATGGCGCAGACAAGCTGCGCTTCGCATTTTTCTCCTGCTCGCACTATGAGTATGGCTACTTCTCGCCCTATCGCCATGCGGCGGAGGAGAATCCAGACTTCGGCATTTTCCTTGGCGACTACATCTATGAGTATGCCGACAAGCGGCGCCCGACCGTGCGTACCCATTCCGGCGGCAAGGAGTGTGTGACCCTCGCGGAGTATCGCGCGCGCTACACGCAATACCGGCTCGATCCCAATCTGCGGTTTCTGCACGCCACCACACCGTCGCTCGCGACGTGGGACGATCACGAAGTGCAGAACGACTATGCTGACAAATGGGGCGAGGACTTTCAGGACCCCAAAGCGTTCCTCGAGCGCCGTGCCGCCGCCTATCAGACGTTCTACGAATTCATGCCGGTGAAGCCGGTCTTCTCGCGGCCGCATGGGCCGAACATGCGGCTGTATGATCGCTACGATTTCGGCGACCTGATGCGGGTGGACATGATCGACGGGCGGCAGTATCGCTCGCGCGAGGCCTGCTACGGCGATCCGGCGAAGAAAGAGGGTCATGGCGGTGGCGGGCACCAGGAAACTCCGGCTGCTTGCCTGGAACTCCTCGATGCCTCGCGTTCGATGATCGGCCTTGCGCAGGAAAAATGGCTGTTCGAGGGGCTAGCCACATCCAAGGCGAAGTGGAACCTGATCGCCAACGACGTTCTGATGGCGCGGCTGCACCAGAAGAATCCGGCGGGTGAAGATGCATTCTGGACCGACGATTGGGACGGTTATCCGGCGAGCCGCACGCGCCTGATGCTGCACATCGCAGCGTCGAAGCCGTCCAATCCCGTCGTCATCACCGGCGATATCCATTCCTTCTGGGCCAACGATTTGAAGGTCGACTTCGACGATCCCAAATCCCCCACGATCGCCAGCGAGTTGGTCGGCACATCCATTACCTCATATGGCCCGCCCTATGAGCTGTTCAACACGTTCCTGCCGAACAATCCGCATGTGAAGTTCTTCGACAGCCGCAAGCGCGGCTACGTCATGGTCGATCTGACCCGAGAGCGGCTTTCGGCGCGCTACCAGGTCGTGTCGGACATCACGGACCCGAATGCGAGCCTGTCCACCCTGGCTTCGTTCGTGGTCGAAGACGGCAAGCCCGGGCCGGTTGCTGCCTGATCGGCTGTCGTGCCAGCATCGCGGCATGGCGGACGAACCGAAGATGAAACCGGCGACGGTCGCGGCACAGGCGCTGGGCTGGATCGATGAGAAGACGCGTGGCGTCTCGCCGCCGATCCATCCCTCGTCGACCTTCATACGCGATCCTGACAATCTCTATCGTTCGGGACGCTCCTATTCGCGCGCCGACAATCCCACCTACGACCAGGCGGAAGCCGTGCTCGCCTCGTTGGAGAACGGTGCGCAGGCCGCGCTGTTTTCGTCCGGCATGGCGGCAGCGACGGCGGTGTTCCTGTCGCTTGCGCCCGGCGATCATGTGCTCGCGCCCAAGGCGATGTACTGGCTGCTGCGCAGCTGGCTGATGAATTTCGCGACGCACTGGGGAATGAAGGTCGAATTTGTCGACATGACGGAGCTTGATGCCATCAAGGCCGCCATGCGCCCCCGAGAGACAAAACTGATCTGGACGGAGACACCCGCCAACCCGACCTGGGACATCACCGATCTTTCGGCGGTCGCTGTCATTGCGCATGCGGCCGGCGCGCGACTTGCGGTGGATTCAACGGTCGGCACACCGGTGTTCACGCGCCCGCTCGATCTCGGCGCGGACATCGTCATGCATTCGGCGACGAAGTATCTCAACGGCCACTCCGATCTGATCGGCGGCGCGCTGGTGACGCGGGCCGGCGATGAACATTGGGCCAGGATCAAGTCGCTGCGTGTGCAGCTTGGCGGCGTGCCGGGAGCGTTCGAAGCCTGGCTGCTGCTGCGCGGCATGCGCACGCTCTTTCCGCGCGTGAGGACGGCGGCTGCCAGTGCGCAGATCATCGCGGAACATTTCTCCGGTCATGCGCAAATCAGCCATGTGCTCTATCCCGGCCTCAAGAGTTTTCCCGGGCACGAAGTTGCGGCGCGCCAGATGCAAGGCGGCTTTGGCGGCATGCTTTCGGTCCGCGTGAAGGGCGGTGAGGCTGCGGCGATTGCCACGGCGGCGAATGTGCGCATCTGGAAACGCGCAACCTCGATCGGCGGCGTGGAGAGCCTGATGGAACATCGCGCCTCGGTCGAAGGGCCGGACACGCCGTGCCCGAGCGATCTCCTGCGCCTCTCCGTCGGCATCGAAGAGACGAGCGATCTGATCGACGATCTCGAAGCCGCGCTCAAGGCGGTGAAGAGTTAGCGGCCCCTAGAATCGTTTCAAATCTACGACTCCCCTCGATCACCATGGCCGGGCTTGACCCGGCCA
>JANYBR010000415.1 GCA_025360685.1 Pseudomonadota bacterium | reverse complement strand
GCAGGGCTTTCTGTTCGGCGAACCACGCGCCGTGCGCGACGACTCGATCAAGGCGATGGACAAGGAGCCGGCCGCCACGCCGATCGTGCCGTTCCGGAGGACGGGTTGATTCAACCCTCCCCTTGAGGGAGGGTCGAATTGCGCAGCAATTCGGGGAGGGGTCCCGCTCGGTGCATGGACCCCTCCCCGAAATCTACTTCTCGCTGGCGCTCAAAGCAGATTTCGACCCTCACTCAAGGGGAGGGTGGGCCGCAGACGGAACTAGCAATGTTTGAGCCGCAGCTCCTGACGCATTTTGGCGACATCGCGCCGGACTATGACGCGCTCGTCTGCGACATCTGGGGCGTGCTGCACAATGGTGCGACGGCGCACCTGGCGGCCTGCGATGCGCTGAAGCTGTTCCGCCAGAAGCATGGCCCGGTCATCCTGCTCTCCAATGCACCGCGGCCGGCGAAGGATCTGGAAGAACAGTTCCGCAGCTTCGGCGTGCCGCCCGACTGTTTCGATGCCATCGTCACGTCCGGCGCCGCAGCGCGGGACGATCTGGCGCGGCGCTCTGCGACGGCGAAGCTTTCCATGTTGCACCTGGGACCGGAGCGCTGCCGCACCGTGTTCGAAGGATTGAACATCGAACTCGCCGATATCGCGCATGCGAAAATCGTTCTGTGCACCGGCCTCTATCACGACGACACTGAAACGCCGGACGACTACAGGAACATGCTGGCCGAGTTGCGCGCGCGCGGCCTTCCCATGCTCTGCGCCAATCCCGATCTGGTGGTGCAGCGCGGCGGCAAGCTCATCTATTGCGCCGGCGCGCTGGCCCAGGCCTACGAAAAAATTGGCGGCAGCGTCGTCTATTACGGCAAGCCGCAGCTTCCCATCTACGAGGCCGTCCGGGCCGAGTTGAAGGGCGCCAGGCGGCCGCTCGCCATCGGCGACGGGCTCGGCACCGACATCAAGGGTGCCAACCTGGCGGGCATTGACGCTCTGTTCATCGCCGACGGCATCCACGGCGAGGATGTTTCCGAATTTACCGAGCGTCACATGGCCGAACTGTTCGCCAATGCTGGAGTGCATGCCCGGGCGGCCATGCGGGCGCTTGTGTGGTAGCGGCTCGAGTCGATAGAAACGGCCTGCGCCACAGGACGAAGCCATGACCTACTATATTGAAGACCTGAAGCCGGGCATGGCCGAGAGCTTTACCAAGACGGTGACCGAGCGCGATATCCAGCTGTTCGGCGAGGTCTCCGGCGACACGAACCCCGTCCATTTCGACGAGACCTTCGCCAAGGGCACGATGTTCAAGGGCCGCATCGCGCATGGCGTGCTCAGCGCCAGCTACATCTCGACCGTGCTCGGCATGAAGATGCCGGGGCCGGGCACGATCTTCATGTCGCTGACCACGCGCTTCAAGGCGCCGGTGCGCATCGGCGACACGGTGACCGCGACGTGCACCGTCCGCGAAGTCAATGCGGAGAAGCGGCGCGTGGTATTCGACTGCGTCTGCAAGGTCGGCGAGACGACGGTGGTCGACGGCGAGGCAATGGTCATGGCGCCGTCGCGGCCGAAGGGGTAGGGGCGATTTTCGCGCTGTTCGAAACGTGCGAAGAGTTTCACCCTCCCCTTGAGGGAGGGTCGAAGGCGAGTTCGCGCGATCGCGCGAAATCGACTTCGGGGAGGGGTGGCATACACCGAGCCGGACCCCTCCCCGAATTGCGTCGCAATTCAACCCTCCCTCAAGGGGAGGGTTGAGAATTGCATCAACTCGGACTTCAGTTCATCCCATGAAAATCTTCCGCCACTATCGCGACGTACCTGACGCTTATAAGGGCGCGGTGGTGGCGGTCGGCAATTTCGACGGCGTGCATCTGGGTCACCAGGCGCTGATCGGCGAAGCGCGGCGGCTGGCGCGCGAGCGCGGCGCGCCGCTCGGAGTGCTGGCGTTCGAGCCGCATCCGCAGGAATTCTTCCACCCGTCGCCGGAATCCTTCCGCCTCACGCCGTTCCGCACCAAGGCGCGGCTGATCGCCGAACTGGAGACCGACATTCTCTATGCGCTGGCGTTCGATGCCGAGATGGCGAGCAAGAGTGCGCAGCAATTCGTCATGGACGTGCTCGTCGAAGGTCTCGGCGCGGGCGCCATTCTGGTCGGCGAGGATTTCCAGTTCGGCAAGGGCCGCGCCGGCAACACCACGGTACTGTCCTATATGGGCGACCAGGAAGGCTTTGGCGTCGAGATCTTCAAGCCTGTGGGCGCCGCCGGGCATGACAAGATTTCCTCGACGCAAATCCGCGATGCGCTGAAACAGGGCAGGCCGGACGAGGCGGCGCGGTTGCTCGGTCACCATTGGAGCGTCGAGGCGCGCGTCGAGCATGGCGACAAGCGCGGCCGCACGATCGGATTTCCCACGGCCAACATGAGGCTCGTCGATTGCCTGAGGCCGGCCTTCGGCATCTATGCCGTGCGCGCCAAGCTCATCGAGAACGACAAGATCGTCGCGACGCATGACGGCGCCGCCAGCTTCGGCATCCGGCCGATGTTCGCGACGGACACGCCGCTGCTCGAAACCTTCCTGTTCGACTTCGATGGCGACCTGTACGGCAAGCACATGTCCGTCGAACTCGTCGCCTATCTCCGCCCTGAAGCGAAGCTCGAGGGCCTCGATGCGCTCAAAGCGCAAATCGCGAAGGACAATGACGAGGCCAAGAAGGCGTTGGCGAGGGCACGATAAAATTTCATTCGTGATTTATTAAAGGTCTTTGCTGTCATTCCCAGCCGAGTATCGCACGAGCGATACGAGGGGAAGGGAACCCAGGCGGATCGATCGATCTTCGTCTCGCCAGCTGGGTCCCCTTCCCTCGCGCCAACGCTGTTGGCGCTCGCCGGGGATGACAGCTCGCGGGTCTGGGCTGGACCGTTAAGGGTAGCGCTGTTAGAACCGCCAAGTGATTTGCAGGCAGGCCGCAATGAGTTTTCGGGGATTTTCGCGAATTTGCCGCCCGGCTTCGCGCCGGGGGTGATGCACCTTCGTTCGCGCAAGACCGGGTTGAAGCGTCCCCAACCGAACTTTGCGAAGGCCTGAATCGAATGCCCGACCTTACCGACACCAAGCCGCGCGATTACCGCGCCACACTCTTTTTGCCCGCCACCGACTTTCCGATGAAAGCGGGCCTGCCGGAGTCCGAGCCCAAATGGCTTGCGCGCTGGGAGGCGATGGATCTCTATGGCCGCATCCGCAAGGCCGCCACGGGTCGTCCGCTCTTCATCCTGCATGACGGTCCGCCCTACGCCAACGGCGAGATTCACATGGGCACCGGCATGAACAAGGTGCTGAAGGATTTCGTCGTGCGCTCGCGCGGCATGCTCGGCTTCGACGCGCCCTATGTGCCGGGCTGGGACTGCCACGGCCTGCCGATCGAATGGAAGATCGAGGAAAAGTATCGCGCCGAAGGCAAGTCCAAGGACGAGGTGCCGATCGAACAGCTGCGCCAGGACTGCCGCGACTTCGCCAATCACTGGATCGGCGTGCAGCGCGAACAGTTCAAGCGGCTTGGATGTATCGGTCAATGGGATAAACCTTATACAACCATGGACTTCCGCGCCGAGGCGACCATCGCGCGCGAGCTGCACAAATTCGTCGACAATAATCTGCTCTATCGCGGTTTCCGTCCCGTGATGTGGTCGCCGGTGGAAAAAACCGCGCTCGCCGAAGCCGAGGTCGAGTATCACGAGAAAACCTCGCCGACGATCTATGTGAAGTTTCCGGTGGTGAAGGGAGCAGGTGCGCTAACAGGCGCCAGTATCGTCATCTGGACGACGACACCGTGGACAATCCCCGGCAATCGCGCGATCGCTTACTCGACGACGATGGAATATGGACTTTATGAAGTCGTAGGCGCGGAAGAAAACTCGCTTGCGCTAGTCGGTGAAAAGATTGCACTGGCCGACGCGCTCGCGGAACAGACAGCGCGTCACTCAAAGTCCTCGCTGAAGCGGCTTGGTTCGATCAATCCGGCCAGTGCGATCTGCGCCCATCCGTTCCGCGGACACGGTTATGACTTCGACGTTCCGGTTCTTGCCGCCGAGCATGTCACGGCGGATACCGGCACGGGTTTCGTGCACACGGCGCCGGGACATGGCGAGGAAGACTTCGAGCTACTACTGAAAACCTTCCCCGGCTACACGGTCAGCCATCCCGAGGCATTCAACATCGTCGGCGAGGACGGCTCGTTCAATCCGCAGGTCCCGCTGTTCGCCGGCAAGCGCATCCTCACGCCGCAGGGCAAGGATGGCGATGCCAACGGCGCGGTGATCAAGGAATTGATCGCGCAGCACAAGCTGCTGGCGAAAGGAACCTTGCGCCATTCCTATCCGCATAGCTGGCGCTCCAAGGCGCCGGTGATCTTCCGCGCCACGCCGCAATGGTTCATCGGCATGGACAAGCCGATCACCTCCGATCCGAACGACACCTTGCGCGCCCGCGCCATGAAGGCGATCCACGACACGAAATGGTATCCCAAGTCGGCCGAGAACCGGCTCGGCGGCATGGTCAAGGATCGCCCCGATTGGGTGATGTCGCGCCAGCGCGCCTGGGGCGTGCCGATCGCGATCTTCGTCGACAAGAAATCCGGCAAGGTGCTGAACGATCTCGCGGTCAACGAGCGTATCGGCCAGGCGTTCGAGGCCGAAGGCGCCGACGCCTGGTTCAACTCGCCGCCGTCGCGCTTTCTCGGCAACGATCACGATCCGAACGAATACGAGCAAGTACGTGACATCCTGGACGTATGGTTCGATTCCGGGTCGACCCACGTCTTCACGGTCGAAAATCCGCTCGAGCCCAGTTGGCCGAAGAAGGATCACGCCGATCTCTATCTCGAAGGCTCCGACCAGCATCGCGGCTGGTTCCAGTCGTCCCTGCTGGAGAGTTGCGGCACGCGCGGCCGCGCGCCCTTCGACGCGATCCTGACGCACGGCTTCGTGCTCGACCGCGAAGGCGACAAGATGTCGAAGTCGGTGGGCAACACGATCCTGCCGCAGACCATCGCCGAGAAGAACGGCGCCGACATCTTGCGGCTGTTCGTGGCGTCGGCCGATTTCACCGAAGACACGCGCATGGCCAGTGACATCATACAGTCGAACGTCGATTCCTATCGCCGCCTGCGCAATACGGTGCGCTTCATGCTGGCCAATCTGGCCGGCTTCGACGAGGCCGAGCGCATCCTGCCTGCGAATATGCCCGAGCTCGAGCGCTTCATCCTGGCCAAGCTCGCCGAACTCGACGAGGTCGTGCGCGCCGGTTACATGGAGTACGACTTCAATCGCGTGCTCAACGCGGTGTTCATCTTCTGCACCAACGAACTGTCTGCTTTCTATTTCGACATCCGCAAGGACTCGCTGTACTGCGACGGACGCGACAATGTCCGCCGCCGCGCCTCGCGCAGCGTGACGGACGAGTGCTTCCGACGCGTGGTCACCTGGCTGGCGCCCATCCTGTGCTTCACGATGGAAGAAGCCTGGCTGCTGCGCTTTCCCGGCGAGAACGAGAGCGTGCATCTGCACACCTTCCCGCAAACGCCGAAATCATGGGCCAACGCGGCACTGATCGAAAAGTGGAACCGCATCCGCACTATCCGGCGCGTGATCACCGGCGCGCTGGAAATCGCCCGCCGTGACAAGGTCATCGGCGCCAGCCTCGAAGCCGCGCCCACCGTGTTCGTCGGGGAAGCCGAAGATGCGCAGATGCTCGCTACGATTCCCCTGGCGGAAGTGGCGATCACCTCTGCTGCGCATGTCTCGACGCATCAGGCCCCGGCCGACGCCTTTCGCTTGCCCGACGTCGCGGATGTCGGCGTGAGCTTTCATCATGCGCAAGGCAACAAGTGCGCGCGCTGCTGGATGATCCTTGCCGAGGTCGGAACCAATCCGAAGCATGACGATCTGTGCAACCGCTGCGCAGCGGCGGTGGATGGGCTGAGTCGATGACGACCAACTGCATGGTTTCTATCTTTCCTCCCCCGTTTACGGGGGAGGTGTCTCAGTCGAACGAAGTTCGGCTGAGACGGAGGGGGGAAGTGCACGGAGCCGGCCCCCTCTGTCTCGCGGAGTTTACCCTTGCGCCGCGCAACGCGCGGACGCGGGGGCTCGACACCTCCCCCGTGAACGGGGGAGGAAAGAAATCAACATGACGCCGCGTGATTGGGGTCTGTCTTCCGCCGCCGCGGCGATGTTTCTGGATCAGGCGACGAAGTTCCTGCTGCTTTATGTATTCGGGTTCCGCAGCATGCTGCCCGGCGAGTCGGTGACAGTCTTGCCGTTTTTTAATCTTGTTATGACCTGGAATCCCGGCGTGAGTTACGGCCTGTTCCCTGCGTCGGGACCCATCGGAACGGCGCTATTGGTGCTGTTTTCGCTGGCTGCGGTGGCAGGATTGGGCTGGTGGCTGTGGAATGCAGGTCGCCGTGCACTGACCGTCGGACTTGGCCTTATAATCGGCGGTGCGTTAGGCAATCTGGTCGATCGGCTCGTTTACGGCAAAGTGGCGGACTTTTTCCACTTTCATGCGTTCGGCTATGACTGGTATGTGTTCAACGTGGCCGATGCGGCCATCACCTTCGGGGTGGTAGCGCTGTTGTACGACGCGCTGGTGCGCCCGGAGACGCGTACGGGGGACGAAACCGGTTAGTTCAGGAGAGTTCATGCGTTCGCGACAAGTTTTTCAGTTCACACTGGTGTGCGCCATTGCGGTCTCCATCGCAGGCTGCAGCTCGCTGCGCTCGGCTGCCGGCGAGAACAAGGATTCGCCGGACGAGTTCGCCGTCGTCACCAAGGCGCCGCTCGTCATTCCGCCGGATTTCAATCTACGCCCGCCGGCGGCAGGCGCCGCGCCCACCAACCAGCTCGCACCGACACAGGCGGCGCAAGCGGCCCTGTTCAGCTCCGACCCGGCGGCATTCACCGCATCTCTGCCCGCCACGATGAGCACTGGTGAAAAGTCCTTGCTGGTCAGTGCCGGCGCGCAGAGTGCCGATCCTGCGATCCGTCAGGAGATCGCGGCCGATGGCCGCTCGACGCGCGCTGCCGACGACAGCTTCACCAACTCACTGCTGTTCGGCAGCACGGCGCCGTCCGGCACCGCACCGGTCGATGCCGATGCCGAGGCACGTCGCATCGACGCACAGAAGGCTGGCGGAACCGGCGCTGCGCCGGCGCCCGCACCGGCGCCGGCACCGGAAGAGCATCACGACAGCAGCTGGCTGGGCGGGTTGTTCGACTGGTAGAGCGAGCGACTTCATTTTGAATTTGTTCGGGTCTGCCCTCCATCCTTCGACGGGCTCAGGATGAGGATTGAGAATTGGCCCTCACCATGAGCTGGTCGAAGGGCGAGGACCAAACGTACGGTGTCCCGAACCAACGCCATAAAACGCAAGCGTAGCCAATCGATCGCGATTGCAGTGGCAGCGATCGTCACCTGCACCGCCTTCGCCCAGGCCGCCGAACCCGGCATCACGCAGTTCGCACTGCCCAACGGCATGCAGGTTGTGGTGATCCCCGATCATCGTGCGCCCGTCGTCACGCAGATGGTCTGGTTCAAGGTCGGCGCCATGGACGACCCGCAGGGCCTGTCGGGACTGGCGCATTTCTTCGAGCATATGATGTTTCGCGGCACCAAGAGCGTGCCCGGCGATCAGTTCGCGCGGATTCTCGCGCGCAACGGCGGCGAGGACAACGCCTTCACCACGCAGGACTACACCGCCTTCTACGAGCAGATCGCGCGCGACCGCCTGAAGCTGGCGATGGACCTGGAGGCCGACCGCATGGCCAACCTCGATCTGTCCGAAGCCAACGTGAACACGGAGCGCGAGGTCGTGCTGGAAGAACGGCGCATGCGCACCGACAACAGCCCGCAGGCGCTGGCCGGCGAACAGGTGGATGCGGCGCTGTACCTGTCACATCCCTATGGCAGGCCCGTGATCGGCTGGCCGAACGAGGTCAAGCGCATCGGACGCATGGAAGCGCAGGACTTCTACAGTCACCATTATGCGCCGAACAACGCGATCCTCGTCATTGCCGGCGATGTCACGCCCGATGACGTGCGGGCGGATGCCGGCGCCACCTTCGGCAAAGTTCCCGCGCGCCCGCTGGTTCCGCGGGTGGAGTGCGCCCAGCCGGCGCGCCTGGGCGAAACGCGCCTTTCCATTTACGATCCCAACGCAACCGTGTCGCTGTTCTCGCGCGACTACCGCGTCACAAGTTACTCGGAAGCGTCGCCGGGACGCGCGGAGGCGCTCGAAGTACTGGCCGCATTGCTGGGCAGCGACGCCAGCGGTGCGCTCTATCGCAGGCTGGTCGTCGAGAGGAAACTTGCGACCGATGCCGGTGCGTCGTTTGACGGCGATGCGCGCGACGACGGCAAGTTCAGCGTCTATGCCGTGCCGGCGCCCGGCGTGAGTCTTGAAATTGTCGAGCACGCGGTCGATGAGGTCATCGCCCGCTTCGTCGCGGCGCCGCCGCTTGCCGCCGATCTGGCGCGCGTGAAAACACAGCTTGTGGCCAGCGCGGTCTATCAGCGCGACAGCCAGTATGCGCTCGCGTCGGCCTACGGACAGGCGCTGGCGATCGGCCTCACCGTCTCCGATGTTCAGTCCTGGCCGCAGCGCATTGCGGCCGTCTCTGCGCAGAACGTGCGCGACGCTGCGGCCGCCGGTCTGGTAAAACGCGAGGCCGTAACGCTCTTTCTGAAGCCGGGTCATATATGAAAGCCGCAGCCCTTGTGCTTTCGCTTCTGTGCCTGAGCGTGGTGCCGCCGGCCGCGGCGGCGCAGCTTCAGGCCGTCGACATCGGTCCGAACCAGGCGGTGTGGTTCGAAGAGGATCATACGGTTCCGATGCTGGCCGTGTCGGTGTCGCTTCCTGCCGGCTCGGCCTATGACCCGCAGGACAAGCCGGGTCTCGCCGCCTTCGCTGCCTATCTGCTGAACGAAGGCGCCGGAAATCTGAATTCCACCGTCTATCAGGGCGAACTCGCGCGCCGCGCCATTCAGCTCAGCATGTCGCCCGACCGGGACTATCTGACGCTCTCGCTCGTGACGCTTTCGGCGAATGCCAGGGAAGCGTTTCGTCTGCTGGGCCTGGCGCTGGCGCATCCGCGTTTCGATGCAGATGCCGTCGCGCGCGTGCGGGCGCAGATGCTGCAAAGCCTGCAACAGGAAGGCGAGGATCCGGAAGCCGTCGCCTCACGCCGATTCTACGAGAGGTTCTTCTCCGGCCATCCTTACGCGCATGAGGTCGGCGGCACCGCCGCGGGGCTGAACGCCGTTACGGCCGCAGACTTGAGAGGGTTCGTGCGCACGCACTGGGTGCGCGGCGGCATCAAGGTGGCTGTGGCCGGCGACATCGATCCGGTTACGTTGGGCGCGCTGCTGAAATCGACGTTCGCACAGCTTGCGCCGGCCGCCCCGCCGCCGCCGCCGCGCGACACGCATCTGTTCGCGCGCGGCACGACCATGATGCCGATGGCGGTGCCGCAGCCGACGGCACTGTTCGGCGTGCCGGGCATGCTGCGCAACGATCCGGCCTATCTCGCCGGCTATGTCGCCAATTACATCGTCGGCGGCGGCGATTTTGCCTCGCGGCTGACGAGCGAGGTGCGCGAGAAGCGCGGCCTGACCTACGGCATCTCGACAAGCTTCGGCGACTATCGCGGCGCCGGCTATGTGATCGGACAGGTGGCGACGAAGCGCGAGAGCATGAACCAGTCGCTGGCGGTCATCCGTGAGGTACTGCGCAAATATTCCGCCGAGGGACCGACGGAGCAGGAACTGGCCGACGCCAAGACGTACCTCACCGGTTCCTATCCGCTCGCCTTTTCCTCCGACACGGGCATCGCGGCGCAGCTTAATTCCTTTCAGCGCTCGGGGTTGCCGATCGACTATGTCGCCCGCCGCAACGGCCTCATCGACGCGCTGACCCTGGATGACGTGCGGCGCGCGGCCAGGCGGCTGTTCGATCCGGCGCGCCTGACCGTGGTGGTCGCCGGTACCATCGGCGGTGCGCCCGCGGACAAGATCGCCGCCAAGCCGGTAAAAGCCGCGACGCATCATTGATCTAACGGAAATCGAATGGCGCCGGATCGCCCCTCATCCTTCGACAGGGTTCCGAGAAGCGTTGTTGATAGAGCCTTCACCGTCCGCGCCGCCGCGTTCAATTCTGCTAGGATCGCGCCATGCCGCAGGAATCGCTTCCCTTTACCGTTTCGCTTGAGCTTGCGCTTGGCGGTCCCGGCGCCTGTCCGCGTCCGGCCTATGACGCGGCGGTGTCCGGGGCGGAGACGGCGCTGTCGTGGCTGCGCGAACAGCACCACACAAAGTCGCTCGAGCATCTGTTCGTTGCCCGGCGCACCGACGATCTTGCCGCCGCGCAACCGGTCGTCGATGCCTTTGGCAAGGACACGTCCGATGTCGCGGTGCTCGGCAT
>JANYBR010000401.1 GCA_025360685.1 Pseudomonadota bacterium | reverse complement strand
CTACACGGTGGGCGACGAACCGTGCGTCCAGATCGAATGGGGCGGGCTGACGGCATTTACCGGGCGCCGGACCACCGCGCGCGTGCTGACCACATTGATGTTCACCGACATCGTAGCGTCCACCGAAATGGCGAGCCGGCTCGGCGACGCAGCCTGGCGCGCGCTGCTCTCGTCACACTTCGAGATGGCGCGCCGGGAACTCGACCGCCATCTTGGACACGAGGTGAAGTCTACCGGCGATGGTCTCATGGCGACGTTTGACGGACCGGCTCACGCTCTGGGCTGCGCGTCGGCGATCTGCCGGGCGGCGGCAGGCGACGGGCTTGCGATCCGCGCCGGCGTTCATGTCGGAGAAGTGGAACGGGTCGGTTCGGACGTGCGCGGCATCGCCGTCCACGAAGCCCAGCGCATCATGGCGCAAGCCGCCGGCCACGAGATTTTGGTTTCGGAACTTACCCGCGCGCTCTCGATGTCTTCGGGATTCGTATTCGAGGACCGCGGAACGCACCAACTCAAGGGACTGAACGGCGAATGGCATCTCTACGCGCTCGCGGCCGGCTAAGGCGCCGGCTGGCGCACCCAGTTCAAGATGCGATCGGCACAGACCTCAGCCGATAGGTTGGTGGTGTCGATTCGCAATAGCCTTCCGTCATCATGCTCGCTCAATGCAATGCCCGCACTCCTCGCTCGGCAATGTCACGCACGGCTCTGTCCGTTTCGTAGAATGCCGCGCTGAGAAACTCCGTGACGCTGAACGCCACGTTGGCGATGGTGCAATTGTCGAGCGGGCGTTTGCCCGTGCGGACGTCGAGCTCTGGTGATTTCCTAGGCGGCCGCTGCCGCGTGGTCGGGGAGATCCGCCTCGAGCCGCCGCACCGCGGGGACGGCATAGACCGCCAGGCTAAGCGCGAGCACCAGAGCGCCAGCCACGACGAACATCATCCCCATGCCGGCCCCGGGTCCGACTCCGACCAGCCACCCGACACTTTGCCAGACCGGCTGACGTCTGGCCGGCTCGAAGACCCGGTCGGCCAGCGGTCCCGCGACAAGGTAGGCGAGCGGCGCCAGGAGCATGGCGACCTGGAGGTAGGCTGCGAAGACGCGACCTTGAAGATCGGGCGCGATCTTCGCCTGCATGATCGACCAGAAAGGCGCGTTGGCGAAGGCCAGCGCGAAAAGCAGCAAGAAGAGGCTGGCGCCGATCGCGAGCGCATTGCGCGCGACGCCGGCCAAGCCGATGAAGAACCCTGCAGTGAGGATCGCGAGCATCACCGTGTTCATGCGCGATCCAATTCGGCCCCCGGCGCTGACGACGAGCGAGCCTGCGATCCCTCCGAGGTTCATCACAGCCAAGACCAAGCCGAGCAGTTGGGCGCTGCCGGTGCGGGCAAGCACGTAGGGGGTCAGTAGCACAAGCGCCGCGCCGGCGAAGAAGTTGACGATCGAGACGTAGCCGCAAAAGCCGAGCAGCACCGGCCGCGCGGCCATATAGCGGAAGCCGTCGAACACCTGGCGCCAGACCGCCGTCCGCATCGCAAGACCCTCGGCGGTCTCGGCCGGCCTGGGGATGCGGACGATGGCGAGAACGGCGATGGCGCCGATGAAGGTCGCGATGTCGATGGTGATCGAACCCACGACGCCGACCAGGGCGTACAGCATGCCGGCAACGGCCGGCGCGATGACACCCGCGGCGGGGCCGGTCATCAGCCCGATCGCGTTGGCCCGGTCACGGTGGCTGTCGGGAACCAGCATCGCGACGGAGGCCTGGAACGCCGGCCGCTCCAACGCGGCGAACAAGGATGCGCCGAGCGTGAGCGCATAAAGGTGCCAGAGCCGGAATGCGCCGGAGGCAAAGCTCAGCAGCAACAGGCCGCTGACAACGGTGAAGCCGAAATTGGCGATCAGCATCATGCTGCGACGATCGAACCGGTCGGCCAGCGCACCGGCGAACCCGCCGAGCAGGATCGAGGGGGCGGCCGAGAAAAAGGCTACGAGCGCGAGCGGCGTGGCGTGCCCGGTGGCGCGGAATACGGCGATGCTGACCGCGTATCCGCTGATCTGGCTCCCGATCAGCGACACCGTCTGGGTGACTAGTAGTGTGTAGTAGATGGCGAGCCGCATCGACACAGCCGGGCTCTGGACGGCAGCCGGGGGCGTATTCGCGACGGAGGCTTCGGCGTCGTTCATCGATGCGGCGCCCGAGTTGGTTGGTGTTGCGAGCCAACACTAAGCCGAGGGCGGGCTGCGACCAAGGTTGGACGGCTCAGAGTGGGTGGTGACGCCGATCCGATTTGGTCCTTGCGCTTTGGCTCTCTCCACACCCAAGAGACGACGCGCGAGGCGCCAAGCCCGCTCGGCCCAGCGTGGCTTAGAGTGTCCGCCCTGGGTCACAAGCGGTCCTTCAGGCGCACACGACCGCTCAAGACCAGTTCGCAGTTTCATCCTGTCGGATGCACTGTCCGATTTCCGTCTGTCCCAAGGGACATCCGACGCCGGGAGAGCCAAGACCCGGTGAACTGAGACAACCCATTCGGGACCTTGTGGCGAACTTGTTCAGATTCTTCTTCCTGTCCCGCGCAAAAAAAGGCAGGGAAAACCTCACCGGGCTTCATACTCCTGCGAGATCGGCGATCAAGACGGGTTTTCAACTGATTGTCGCTCGCCTTGGTTCCACCTAGTATTGAGGCGGGCCGCAGGGTGGGTGGCATAAAATGAAAGCATTGGCCTTGGTGGCTGCGCTTGGCGTGGCATCGTCCGGTTGCGCCACGATCAAAAAGAATGACTCGCAACCGATAGCGATTGCGACACCACCCGTCATTGCCACGATCCCCTTGAACTTCCAACCGCAGGTCGAGCCAGGTCCCTGGCGCATTAGAAAAACCGAATGGACAGAGGCGGACGAAACCGGTTTTGGCGAATTTGTGCGCGCGATCGCGCAAAGCGGCTGCACGATAACCATTTCGTGCATGCAAAGCGCAGCCAACCTCTATCACGACAGCGATCCGCCATCGTTCCTTTTTCATGCCGACTGCGCCAAATGGGTCTACATGCTGCGTGCCTACTATGCGTCGAAGAACGGCCTGCCGTTCTCCTATGTCAGCCACATAGCCGGCGTCGGTGACGATCTCAGATTTAGCAACACGTCCAATTGGGCAGTGGAGCGCCACGACATTGTCGATGACGGGGCGGGAATTGACACTGTTTCGGTGTTGCAGCACCTGCATGACGAGGTGTGGTCGGCCACATACCGGATGGATCCCGTGGTTCAAATCCCGGTGCCGCAGGACTTTTATTCCCCAAAAATTCAGCCGGGCTCCATCCGCGCCGGCACCGCCATCTACGACATCAACGGCCATGTGACGATCGTCTACGATGTCACCGCAGATGGCAGCATCCTCTACATGGACGCTCATCCGGACGAGACCGTGACACGCGGCGGCTACGGCGCACACATCCCAAAAAGTCCGGCGGGACTCGGCGGCGGATTTAAGAATTTCCGCCCTCTGAAGCTTGAAGGGGCTCAATTGCTTCCGGATGGGACCTATGTCGGCGGAACCATCGTCCTGGCTGCAAACGATGCGATTGCGGATTTCTCGCTTGAGCAATATCGCGGCAATGCACCGGATGCCAAAGACAACGATCCCAGCGCGCAGTTCCGCTACAACAACGCATCGCTCGATCTTTACGAATATGCGCGCGCCTCGATGTCGAACGGCGGCTTCGCCTTCAATCCGGTATACGAACTTGAAGTCACCATGGGCTCACTATGCCACGATGCGAAGGACGGAACGCGAGAGGCTGACGCGCGCGTCAAAAGCGGCCTTGCCACTTTGTATGCCGACCTGTCGAAAATGGCGGCGCTATGGGAACAGCGCGATCTGCGGGTGGTTTATCACGGCAGTTCGCTGAAAGAGACGCTGGCCGAGACCTATGCAGCTCAGGAGCATGCCTGCGTCACCGCCAACTCGGACGACGGCCGGGGGGCCGACAAAAACCCGCTGGATCGATTCGAGCGGCGCTCGCCCGAAACCGACATACAGAGCTTGATTGCCCGAATTGATGAATCTGCGCCCTTCGCGGGAATGCGGCCGGTAGGCTACTGACGTCACGACCCAGCGCTCTGGTGTGAACGGGCAACTCAACCCCTTGGTCCAAGGAGGGGCCGCACATCGAACAAGAGTGACGCGCCTGAATTTGTCAGACCAATCGGAACAAATGCACCTCGTCAGACCCCTGAGTTACATCGAAGTGATTTCAACGCGATGCACGTGTAGCGGCTCGTCGAAACCTTTCAGGGCAACGAGACCCTCGCTATGCAAACGCAATGCCTTTCCAGCACACAATTCGGCAATCGTGTTCGAGATCAGGATGTGGCACGGCTCGGCATGGGTACACAGACGCGACGCCAGCTGCACAGTCGTACCGAAGAAATCGTTATGACGCTCGTATATAGCGATCAAAGCCAACGGGCCG
>JANYBR010000391.1 GCA_025360685.1 Pseudomonadota bacterium | reverse complement strand
CTGCCAGCGGCGGCCGCGCCGGCAAGCGACGATCCAAACGTGGCGCGCACCAGACAGATCACCCTGCGCTTCGACGCCACACGCTGCATTCACTCGCGGCACTGCGTGCTTGGCGCTCCCAGCGTGTTCCTCGCCAAAGTCAAAGGACCCTGGCTCCACCCCGAGACGGTGCCGGTGGCGCAAACCGTTGCGATCGCGCACACCTGCCCCTCGGGCGCGATCACCTATGAGCGTCACGATGGCGGCCCGCAGGAGACCGCGCCTGCCGTCAACGAACTGCGCATTCGCGAGAACGGACCCTATGCCGTTCATGCGGCCATCGCGCTGGCTGGCCATCCGCCGATGTTCCGCGTCACGCTCTGCCGCTGCGGACAGTCTGCCAACAAGCCGTTCTGCGACAATAGTCACCGCAAGGCCGAGTTCGTTGCGACCGGTGAGCCGGCGACGATTCCATCCGATCCGCTGGAGAATCGCAGAGGTGGGCTGCATATCACGCCGATTGCGGACGGACCGCTCGAAGTCCTCGGCAATCTCGAAATCTGCTCCGGCACCGGGCGCACGGTGTTTTACTCGCAGAATTGCCGCCTCTGCCGCTGCGGCGGTTCTGCCAACAAACCGTTCTGCGACGGCACGCATGCGCGCATCGGCTTTCGCTCCGAAGCGCAGAGGACGCTGCGCGCGGCAACAAAGGATATGTCGCCATGACCTGGTCCATCGTCGTCTATGATCGATCGACAGGCGCATTCGGCGCTGCGGTCGCCACCAAGGCGTTTGCCTCGGGCTCCTTCGTGCCGTTCGTGCGCGCCGGCGTCGGTGCCGTCGGCACCCAGTCGCTCACCAATCGCTATCTCGGCCCAGCCGTGCTGGATGCGATGGCGCGCGGACTGAGTCCGGAGCTGGCGATCAAGTCCGCCTTGGCCGGCGATGAAGGGCGCGAGGTCCGCCAGCTTCACGCGGTCGATCGCTATGGCCGCATCGCCGCCTGGACCGGGCGTCATTGCGTCGAGTGGTGCGGCAGTGTGGGCGAGACGGGTGTGAGCGTCGCCGGCAACATGCTGAGCAACGAACGCGTCGCGGCGGCGAGCTTGGCGGCTTTCAAGGCTGATGCGTCCCTTGCCATGCCGGAACGCATGCTGGCCGCGCTTGAGGGCGGGGAAGCCGCCGGTGGCGACCGTCGCGGCCGGCAATCGGCGGCGATGGTGATGGTGAGCACCGAGGATTTTCCCGACCTCAGTATCCATGTCGACGATGCGGGCGCCCCTTTGCCGGAACTGCGCAGGTTGCTGGGAATCTGGCGGCGCGAACGCGCACCCTATCTCGGAAACTCACCGTCGAAAGCCAATCCGTCCGGCATCATCGATCTGGACGTGATCGAACGGCGTTGGATCGCGCAAGGGTTGGATCTGCGCTTTCGCCGCTGACGAAACTCAGTTCTGGCGAAGCCATTCCTGCGTGCGGCCCAGAAGCGAAATGCCGAGATAGCCGCGCACCAGCAACTTCTGACCACCGTTCTCCAGTTCGAGCTTGGCGCTGTACACGTCACCGCTGTTCGGGTCCAGGATCGAGCCATGATCCCAGCTTGCGCCGCCGCTGCTGGTCAGCCCCCACAAAATGGTCATGCCGACGACAGGCGCGTCCTTGAGCGGGCCGTCGCACTTTCTGCAAATCGCTGGTGGCTGGGACGTGGGACGGTTCAGCATCTGAACAACGGTGCCCTTCAAGGCTCCATGCTCGAACCTGATCTCGATCACGCCGCTGGGCGCATGCGTCCTGTCGCTGTAGGTCACCCAGCGGCCGACGGGAGATGTGTCGGCGGCCCACGCCGGCACGGCGGCAAAAGCCGCCAAGGCGGCCGCGAGCGTTCGCGCAATGCGCGTCATTCGCCGCCTCATGGCTCCCTGCGGCGCGCTGCCGGTGTCAATGTCAGAACGGTTTCCGCCTCGCGCTCCACGGCGGCGCGGCTGAACACCAGCGGCACATAATCGCCCGCCGCCCAGAGCGGGAACAGGTCGCGATAGTGCGGACTGAAAGGATCGCCCGATTGGCCCGGCGTATTGATGGCAACCGAATTGTCCCAGCGGCCGACATCCAGCACCATGCGCACCGATGCGCCGGCAGTAGCCGCAAAATCCGACGTCCGGTAGGTCGCGGCGCGCGGCGATGAAGCGGAGCCGGGCAGCTGCAGCGGTCCCATCGACATCTGTGCCCGCAAGGCCGGGTCGGCGAGGACCGCGGCGGCCGGTTCGAAACTCGCATGGTGCAACCGGCCCCAGGACCAAGTCGTCATGTCCGGACCGAGCAAAGTTTTCAATTCGCTCACGCTCGCGCCCAAGCTTGCCAGCAGCAATGCGTCGCGCGCTACGCTCGGTTCGGCTCCGAGGGCTGTGTCGGGATGTTCGAGACAGGTTATGATGGCATCGAGAGAACCGGCCTCGACGATCGTCCGCGCTGCAGCCGGAGTCGCGATATTCACGGTCATCTGGCCCAGATGCTTGGTAACCCAGACTTCGTAGATCGCCGCTGCGGCGCTGGCCACCGTTTCGTCGTGGTTCCACTGTTTCAAAAGCGACAACGCCCCCGCCAGCAGCGGATCGGGCGATGTCAGCGGCGCCAGCAACGACGTCAGGCGCATCGATTCGACGCTGTGGCTGTCCGTCTGCAAGGCCATCGAATCGGTGAGGTCCAGGCGCGGCTTGCCGCCCAGTACCGATTTGATGCGCGTGATGCGCGATGGATCGGACCATTCGAACGACACACGGTGTTGCTCGGCCGGGTAGCCCGCCGGAAGATTCATCTCGTTCGCCGTGGCGAACCAGCCCTCTTTCGGATTGTACGAAGACGGCAACAGATCGCCGCTCAGAAATCCGTTCCACTCGTAGCGGCCGTCGCCTGGAACCGGCATAAGCCCGTCCCAGTTGGGTCGCACCGGCGTCAGTCCGCCTGCCGCCCATCCGATGTTTCCGTGGTTGTCGGCGTAGACCAGATTGAGGGGCGGCGTGCCCCAGGCGTTGCGGGTATTTTGGAAATCCTTCCAGGAACGCGCGTGCCACATGCGCGAACTGCCGAGATAGCCGGACATCCCCGGCTCGTTCCATACCGTACGGAGCGCGAAGGCGCGGCCTTTCTTCAAGTCGACGGCCAAGACCGGCCCGTGACGTGTAAAGCGCAATTCCGCCGTGCGCGGGGCTTCGCCTCTTACTTCGATGGTCTCGCGCACGACGCGCATTTTTTCGTAGCCGTCGCCATAGCGATAACTGTCCGGATCGCCGGGTTTCAACGAGTAGACATAGAGGTCTTCCTGATCGGTGTTGAAAATCGTGATACCGAAAGCCGTTTGCGCATTGTGGCCGAGCGCGATTCCCGGCAAGGCCGGTTCGCCGGCACCGATGATCGACAGGCCCGGCGCGTTCAGCTGAACGATGTAGCGCAGGCCCGGCACGCCAAGCTGACGATGTGGATCATTGGCCAGGATCGCCCGCCCCGTCGCAGAGTGTGAAGGCGCAATCACCCAATTGTTGGAACCTTCTTCGGGCGGCACGGCTTGGGCGAGACGGAGTTCGCCTGTTATATCCGCCTTTTTCATCGTGGCGGCGGGGGGCGGCGCAAAACCGACCGGTTGGGTCGCGAGCCGGTAGTCCTTCAGCACATCATCCGTCACGTCGCAGGGATCAAGTCCGTCTGGCACCACCGTCGTATGGGCAGGCTCCAGCTTGCGGCGCAGGCGATCGGCGGCAATCCCGGCCGCACAGGCGACGCGCGCACGGGCGACCTCCGACGTCACGTTGGCCACGAGTGCATGACTGCGGATGCGAACGACATCTTCCGCCTGCCAGTGGTCAGGCGAAGAGCCGGTGAGCTTGAACTCAGGCGCCAGCGGCCTGGAGCCGGCCCGGACCTCGGCGGCATAGGCGTTGATGCCCTGTACGAACGCCTGTGTCGCATCGCGGGTACCCGGCGCATAAGCCGCCCACTCCTTGTCGATGTCGCCGCGATAGAGGAACAGACGCGCCGCGCGATCCTGCTCGACATAAGACGCGCCGAAGCTCCTGGCCAGCAGCCCGAGGCCGCGCTTGCGCCACAGATCGATCTGCCACAGCCGGTCGCGCGCCGCGTTGTAGCCTTGCAGGAAGAAAGCATCGCGCTCGCTGGCCGCGAAGATGTGCGCGATACCCCAGTGATCGATGATGATGTGCGCCGGCCGATCAAGGCCGCTGATGGCCCAGCTCTCCTGGTGGACGGCTGCGGGCAGCGGCGTTAAATGCGACCGGGCTGTGGCCTGTGTACACGTCCATGCGGACGCCAACACCAGCGAAAACAGGCTGAAACCCGCGGCCGAAATCGTCTTGAATCGCATCCCAGTCGCCCACCCAGCGCACGCTGCCGCAAGCGTCATCTCATCCGACCTTGGCCGGAGCGGCAAGACGTCCCGCTCGTCAATCTGGCGATTTTCGAAATTCGGCTTGTTTTGCCCGTTCCGATGCTCTGCGCCGGTGGGCCGAACGCTTTCAGCCGACGTGCATTCAATCAACGTTAAATTTGAGCCAATGGCGCAAGGGAATTGCAGTAAGCGTCCGCTAACCTTGTAGCCGAACGACCTTCGCTTGCGGGAGAATAATTTGTCGAACACGCCGGATGCAGAGGCATCTGAGAAGCAAAAAATCGAATCGTCCGAGCGCGACCGGCGCGTCTGGCGGCGTGAAAAAATCACGCTTCCCGCCAAGCTCTTCGTGCCGTCGACCGAGATCGAGATCGATTGCATCGTGACCGATCTTTCGCCCGGCGGCGCCGGCATCGATGCCACGATCATTCCGCCCGTCGGAACCAAGATCGTGCTCTACGTCGAAGGCTTCGATCGCTTTTCGGGATCCATTGCCAGAATTTCGAAAGACCGCGCCGGGATCAAATTCGACTGCTCCGAATACAAGCAGGCGCGTACGGCGGAAAAGATTTACTGCTATCTTATCGGAGAGCCTCTGCCCAAGACTTCGACGCGCAGCGCGCGACGAGCGGCGCTTCCGACCGCCCGCGAACTGCGCAGAGACAATGGCGAGACGGCGGGCTTCGATGTCATCGATATTTCGCTCACCGGCGCGGCGCTTCGCACCAGAAGCCGTCCGGTGATCGGGGAAATCATCACCTTCGGGACCGTGAAGGCCCGCGTTGTGCGCTACATCGAAGAAGGCTTCGCAGTGGAATTCTCACGCCAGTCGCCGAGTATGGTCCTGACCGCGAATTGAGTAGAGCATGAGAGCGACGCTTCGGCCGCATCAGGACATTCTCTCGGGCGCACCGGAGCTTTATCAGAACATTCTGAGCTTCAGCGGCCGCGTCAATCGCGCCATGTACTGGCTCTATCTTGCGATCGCCGCTCCTATGCTGGCGCTGCTGCACGGCGTCTACACTTTTGCGCTCAGCCAAGGTGACGGCGGTGCGCCGCTCTATATCGGCCTGCTCGACGCGGTGATCGAAATAGTGGCCATGTTTTTAATTCTCGCAGTCCTGCTCGCGGGCGCGGCAATGACCGTCAGGCGGCTGCACGACCGAAACAAGACCGGATCATGGATTGCGCATTTCGTGATCGCGCCTGCACTCTTCTTCTGGCTCGGCCAGGCCTTTCTCGATGCCCATTTCGAGCCGGTGCATAGCCTGCCCTTTCTGCTTCAGTTCGTCGCGCTTTTCGTGCTTGCCTGGGCCTTTGCCGAATTGTGCTGCCGGCGAGGCACCTCGGGTGACAATCGCTTCGGTTCGGACCCGCTGTCATCGAAATCAGATGCGCAAGGCAGAAATCCCAAATCGCTGGCCCCGTGAAACCGGCTTGGGAGAGACTGCACTGTTTTGACTCAGTCCTCGAACTTTGAGCGTGGCGTCGGTTCCGGATGAACGAGTCGAAAGCCGGCAAAGAAGCTGGCCGCGCCCAAACCGCCGGTGACGAGTTCCGCAACATTTGCGACGGAATCCGGCAGCAGCCACGACGACAAACCAAATCCAACCGCGGAGGACAAGGCAAGCGAGCGCCATGGCTCGCGGAATGACCGCCTGTGAATCTTGCGCGCAGCCTTCCATTCTTCCAGTTCGCGGTCGACATCGACATCCGCTTCGTCGGCGCGCGACAGGACGTTTGCCGGTTCGCGTTGGATCTCGATCGGTGACGGCGGCGTTGCCTCGAGCCCACGGGCTGGCTCGATCGCTGCGGGCGGCGGCCGGGCCGTCAACTCGCCTTGCGGCGAGGCACGGCGACCGAAGGATTTTTGGCTCTGCATCCGGCGCTCCTGTGGCGGAGCAAATTCTGCGACGCGACGCTTAGCGGGAGATTAACAGCACCGGCCG
>JANYBR010000381.1 GCA_025360685.1 Pseudomonadota bacterium | reverse complement strand
GCATCGCGTCGGCCGCATCGATTGTTCCGGTCTGCGCGGCGAAGCCGAGCAGGGCTCCCCAGTTGAATGTCAGGCCAAGCCAGGCCTGCGGCCACCAGGTGATTCGCTTCATGAACGGATAGGCGGCGATGAGCAGCAGCGAGGCGGCGCCGAGTACGAATGCAAACCGGTTCAGTTGAACCAGTATCAACAGTCCTACGAAGCACTGCGCCGCGAGAAAGCGCCAAGCATGACCGACCGTCACGGCGCCAGATGGGATGGGCCGCATGCGCGTGCGCGCCACGCTCGCGTCGATGTGGCGGTCAATGATGTCGTTGTAGGTGCAGCCGGCGCCGCGCATCACGACGGAGCCAATGCCGAAGAGAACGAGCAGGTACAGATCGTGCCAACCCGCGAATGGCCGCTCGCTGGCGATGGCACCAAGTACCAGTCCGAACATGCAAGGCCAGAACAGCAGCCACACACCAATCGGCCGGTCGAGCCGCATCAGGCGCAGATAGGGCCGTGCCGCCGGCCAGGCGCGATCGACCCAGGTCAGCGCAGCGGCATCAGCCGGCTTCAGATCGACGGTTGTCTGCTTCATCGCGGACACATTACAAGTATTCACGCATGAGCAATAACGATCTCATCACACCCGGTGGCAAGCTGCGTCTCTATGTCGAGGCAGCGCTTGGAACCGGCTTGCGGGTCGTACCAGGCGCGCCGCAGGCGCACTACCTGATGCATGTCATGCGGGCGAAGAAGAACGATCGCATCAGCCTGTTCAATGGCCGCGACGGAGAGTGGTCGGCGCAGGTGACCGAAGTCTCCAAGCGTTCCTGCTCGCTCGAATGTGATCGCCGGACGTCCGAACAAATCGAAACACCCGACGTGTGGCTCTGCTTCGCGCCGATCAAGAAGACTCCGGCCGACTATGTCGTGCAAAAGGCGACCGAGCTTGGCGCGCGCGTGCTGCAGCCCGTGTTCACGCGCCGGACCAATGTGAGCCGGGTCAACCTCGAGCGTATGCGAGCCAATGCGGTGGAGGCAGCAGAGCAGTCCGGCCGCATGAGCGTTCCCGAAACACGCGAACCATTGGCGTTCGAGGGGTTCCTGTCGTCGTGGCCGAAGGATCGTCGTCTGGTCTTTTGCGATGAGGGCGGAGACTCGCGGCCCATTGCTGCCGCACTCGCGGCCGAGGCCGATCAGTCGTTTGCGATCTTCACCGGACCGGAGGGCGGTTTCGATCCAGAGGAACGTGCGGCTCTTCGCTCCAAGTCGTTCGTCGTTCCGGTCTCGCTTGGCCCGCGCATCTTGCGCGCCGACACCGCTGCGCTTGCAGCCCTTGCGGTATGGCAGTCAGTTCGTGGCGACTGGCGCTAAAGTGGCCACCTTGCCGATTTCGACTCTCACGCCTATTTAACAAACGGCTGAACGAGCGATTTAGAATTCACACAATTTGCTGGGGGCATCGAACCCCGCGCAAGGGAAGAAGCGCCGATGTCCATCCCACAGTCCGCAGGCGGTCCGATCGAAACGCGCGACGATCTGGTGCGCCATCTGTCGGATGGCTGCAAACCCAAAAGCGAGTGGCGCATCGGGACCGAGCACGAGAAGTTCGTCTACGACCTTAAGACGCACAAACCGCTTGCCTACGACACAAAGCCCGGAATTCGCCAGCTGCTGGAGGGTATGCAGCAGTTCGGTTGGGAGCCCGTGCTGGAGGGCCAGAACATCATCGGTCTGATCCAGAACGCGGCATCGCTCAGTCTCGAACCCGGCGGCCAGTTCGAACTCTCCGGTGCGCCGCTGAAATCGGTTCATGAAACCTGTGCCGAAGTGAACCTGCATCTCGAACAGACACGCGCAGTAGCGGACAAGATCGGCGCCGGCGTCATCGGCATCGGCTTTGCGCCGAGCTGGTCGATGGACGAAACGCACCAGATGCCAAAGGGGCGCTATCAGATCATGCGCCGCTATATGCCCAAGGTCGGAGGCTATGGCCTGGAGATGATGTTCCGCACCTGCACGGTGCAGGTGAATCTCGACTTTTCCTCCGAAGCCGACATGATCAAAAAGTTCCGCGTCGGACTCGCGCTGCAGCCGATCGCGACAGCGCTACTGGCCAATTCGCCATTCCGCGAAGGAAAACCGAACGGATTTCTCTCATACCGTTCGCAGATCTGGACAGACGTCGACAATGCGCGTGCTGGAATGTTGCCCTGGGTGTTCGACAGCGGCATGTCGTTCGAGCGCTACGTCGACTATGCGCTCGATGTGCCGATGTATTTCATCTACCGTGGCGGAAAGTACATCGACGTATCGGGCAAGAGCTTCCGCGATTTTCTTGAACACAAAATTTCCGAGGTGAAGGATTTCGAGCCGACGATAGCGGATTGGGCGGATCATCTCACCACCATTTTCCCCGAAGTGCGTCTTAAGAAATTCCTGGAAATGCGCGGCGCCGATGGCGGTCAGTGGCGGCGCATCTGCGGCATGCCGGCGCTGTGGGTCGGCCTCTACTACGATCAGGTTGCACTCGATGCGGCATGGGACCTCGTCAAGGACTGGACGGCGGAAGAGCGCCAGGCGATGCGCGACGGAGTCCCGAAGCAAGCGTTCAAGACGCCGTTCCGCAGCACCACGGTGCACGCCATCGCGCACCAGATGCTGGAAATTTCATCAGCCGGGCTTAAGCGCCGTGCCTCGCTCGACAGCGGCGGCATGTCGGAGGACGGATTTCTCAATCCACTGCGCGAGCTGGTCGCGCGCGGCTATACTCGCGCCGAGGAGCTTTTGCAGGCATATCACGGCGACTGGAACCGCGACCTGTCACGGCTCTTCGTCGAGTACAACTTTCTCTAGCGGGCGGTGCTCACACGTTTCGGCGTGCGAACACGATCAGGACCAGCCCACCGACGGCGACACCCAGCCCGATATAGATCCAGTTGGAATGACCGACCATCGTGAACTGACCCGGCTCGGGCGGCGGCCACTGGATCAGTCCGTAACCCTGTCCGGCCCAAAACAGTCCGATCACCAGAGCAAGCAGGCCAACTAACAGGATCACCGTTTTCATAGTTTCCCCCTCGAACGCTACTTTGGTTGCGGGCGGCGTTCGGCGCCCTGACGGTCCAGCATCCAGCCCGGATATTCCGGCGGCAGAGCGCTGACTTCGTCCAGTCTCTTCATCTCGGCCGCGGTGAGCGACAATTTTGCGGCCTCCAGATTGTCGTCCAATTGTTCCATAGTCTTGGCGCCGATGATCACAGTCGTGACGAACGGCTTGGCGAGAACGTAGGCCAGCGCTACGCGCGCGACTGATGCTCCGCCATGGGACTGGCCGATCTCGCGCATGACTTCGATGCAAGCCCAGGCGCGATCCTTGTTCACCGGCGGGAAGTCGAACGCCGCACGACGCGTGCCTTCGGGTCCGTTGCTGCCTGGGCCGAATTTTCCGGACAGAAGACCGCCGGCAAGCGGGCTCCATACCATCAATCCGACCTTTTGATCGTTCATCATCGGAACGATCTCGCGCTCAAGATCGCGGCCGGCGATGGAGTAATAGGCCTGCAAGGTTTCGAACCGCGTCCAACCATGCTGCACGGCAACGCCCAGCGCCTTCATGATCTTCCATGCCTGCCAGTTGGAGCAGCCGGCATAGCGGATCATGCCCTGACGAGTCAGGTCGTCAAGCGCGCGCATCGTTTCTTCGACGGGGGCAACGGTGTCGGTTGCATGTATCTGATAAAGATCGATGTAATCGGTCTGCAGCCGCTCAAGGCTGCGTGACACTGAATCCATGATGTGGCCGCGCGATGCGCCGATGTCGTTGGGTCCCGACCCGACGCGGCCATAACATTTGGTGGCGATCACCACGTCCGAACGCTTGATGCCAATATCCTTCAGCGCCTGACCGGTGAGTTTCTCCGAATTTCCCATCGAGTAGACGTCGGCGCTGTCGAGGAAGTTCACGCCGGCTTCGAGCGAACGCGACACCAGCGCTGTCGCACCCTTCTGGTCGACTTCGCCGACGACCTTGAACATGCCCTGGCCGCCGAACGTCATCGTGCCCAGGCAGATCTCGGAGACAAAAAGGCCGGTATTGCCAAGTTGGTTGTATTTCATCGCATTACCTCAATCGGGCAGGGGAATGAATTCGACTTCGTCACCTGGAATCTTGCCGAAGCGACCTGATTTCCAGTCGGATTTGGCGCGTTCGATGCGGTCCGTTGAGCTCGCGACGAAATTCCACCATAGATGCCGCGGGCCGTCCAGCGGTGCGCCGCCAAGCAGCATCACGCGCGTCGCACCCTGCGCCACGATTGTGCTTCTTTCATTCGGATCAAGCACGAACATCGTGCCGTCGCCGTGAGCGGTTCCATTTACAACGGCAGCTCCGCCGACGACGAAGATGGCGCGTTCCTGGTGTTCGTCGGTCATTTCAAGTGTCGCGCCAGCGTCCAGCTGTGCGTCGACATAGAATGTGTCGGAGAAGACACGCACGGGCGAAGCTAGTCCGAAGGCGCGTCCGGTGATGACTTTCAACGCCACGCCGTTGCGCCTCGAGGACGGTAGATCGCGCGATTCGACATGCTGAAACGATGGGGAGGCTTCCTCGTCTTTTGTCGGCAGACCGATCCAGCTTTGAATGCCATGCAGCCGGTGCCCCCTTGCACGTGTCTCGGGGCCGGTGCGTTCGGAGTGCGCGATGCCGCGTCCGGCGGTCATCCAGTTCACATCGCCCGGCTGAATTTCCTGGACCGAGCCCAGCGTGTCGCGATGCATCTGCGAGCCTTCTAACAAATATGTCACGGTCGCGAGTCCAATGTGCGGATGTGGACGGACATCGATGCCGTGGCCCGGTGCGAATTCCACGGGGCCGAAATAGTCGAAGAACACGAACGGTCCAACCATGCGATGACCAGGACTGGGAAGAATCCGGCTCACGTGAAAACCGTCGCCGAGATCGCGCGGATTGCCCTTGATGATGATCATGCTTGTCCTGCCTCACGCCGGCAGGATCGTAATCTCTGGCCAGAGTTCGCGCCAGCGCTCCGCTTTTTCCCGGTAGCGGGCAGGGTGAAAGTTTGGCTCGCGGTTCGCACGGATTATCATGTTGGCGATATCGTCAAATCCCTTAGGCGCATGGACTTCGTAGCCCTCGCCATTCCGCCGGATGCCCACCATCGCGGTGTCCATCAAAAAGCGGTCGATGCCGCCCGTGGCCCGCGTCAGGGGCGGGTAGGGAGTGCCGAACTTTTGCTCGTACCACAAATGTACCCGAGCCTGGTTTCTCACTTCGACGGGCACGCCAAGATCGCCGAAGAGCACCGCCGCGCGTGCGATGACTTCGTCTTCGGCATCCCATGAGGTGTCCGGGTCAAAGTAGAAGACGTCGTAGTCCCTGATGCCGAAATTCGGCGGTCGGTTCGTCAGACTGTTCCATACGGTCTGAAACAGCGCGCCGGACACGAGCCAGCAATCCGGAGCGCCCAATTCCGTCAGCCGCTCCAGGATCTTGCGATTGACCGGATTGGTGAGCACGGCAGCTATAAAACTGGTTCGATTCATTCCGCGAGTGTCACAGAAGCTCGAGTAACGCGTCCATATAACGCTGTGCCCATCCGCGGAAAGTTTTGCCTTCGCTCCAGCTGGCGCGCGCGTCGGGTCGCGTGAAAAACTCCCAGAACTTCAATCGGTCGTTCACGATGTAAAAAGGCATCAGTTCCCGGATGCTCGGATCTGGCTCTACCGACCCGAGATAAGCGTTGACGAACGCGCACGCCTGTTCCGGCTCGGAATCGAGATACCCGCAAGCCTGTCGCACGATGTCCAAGGCTCCGTCGGCGAAGCGCGCTTCGTGGAGATCGAACAGGCCCGTGACGCGCCAAACGCCGGAGACTTTCGTCACCGTCAGATTGTTGAGCTTGTAGTCGCAGTGGACATACGAATTCGGACGCCCATTCGCCGCGTCGCTCGCCCGCTCCGCCAATGCCTCGATCCACACAACCTCGTCTGAGGTCATCGTTCCGTTCTTGTCGGCAGTGCGCACCATCATGCGCGTCTCGGCTATGGCCTGGCCGATCGTTCCGCCAGGATGCGGCTCCAACGCAATAGCGGTTTGGCCAAAGTCACCGGCGAAAGGCCACTTCAGTTTCTGCATTTCGGCCAGCATTTCACCCAGCGCCACCGCCACGCCGTGCCGGTCGTTCGCATTCAGCGTCTTCAGAATGCTGCGTTCGTCGAAGCATTGCCCGGGCATGCGGGGCATGACGAGATATGGCCAGCCGAAGATGTCGCTCGTTTGATCGTGCAACATGGGCCACGGCACCGGAGCCTTGGTCCGCTCGTGCAGAAGTTGTGCGAAAATTTTTTCCTTGCTGAACTGCCAGCGGTCCTCGCGACGGTATTCGGTGTTGCCAAAATCCTTCACCCAATGCGGAGCGCCGCGCAGCACGAATTCACCTTGCGTGGTCGTGACGAAGACATTCTGGCCGAATAAGCCGCTCGTGATCGGCTCGGCCGTGATAAAGCGGCCAAGGTTCCATCGCTCCGCGACCGCTTCAAACTGCGCTTCGCTGATGACGCCCAGCCGTTTCGAATATTCCTTCATCTCACCCATCGGGAGACTGTGCACCTAGCGACGCGCCGCATCCAGTTCCGGCGGCAGTTCGAAGGTCCCGCCGGCTTGAGGTCGTATTTTGCATAAAGTGCCT
>JANYBR010000352.1 GCA_025360685.1 Pseudomonadota bacterium | reverse complement strand
CAGAGCGTTTGATTGTACCACTTGTCCGTGACCGCCCTGGCTAGGGATGAAACATCGATCAGCGAGAGCGGATCGAATTTTATGTCGAGATGTGTTGCATATGGATAGGGCGATTGGCTCACGGTTCTGGTCTCCCTGCATGAGATGCGACCAAGCTTAGTCGTCGCTGTTCCGTCTCGCCAACGCTCAACTCGCCAAAGCCATGGCGCTGGTGAATTGCAGATCTGCCAGCCGCGCATAGAGGCCGCCATCGGCGACGAGCTCGGCATGGCTGCCCTCGCCCACCACCCTGCCGTGATCCATCACCACGATCCGCTTCAGGCGCTGGATCGTCGCCAGACGATGGGCGATGACGATGGTGGTGCGGCCGGCCATCAGATTCTCAAGACCGATCTGAACCAGTCTTTCGTTCTCGGCGTCGAGCGCACTGGTGGCTTCGTCCAGCAGAAGCAGCGGCGCATCGCGCAGTATCGCGCGCGCGATCGCGATCCGCTGGCGCTGTCCGCCGGACAGGGTGGTACCGCGCTCGCCGACGATGGTCTGATAGCCGTGCGGCAAACCTTCGATGAATTCGGCGGCAGCCGCCGCTTCCGCCGCGCGGCGCACATCCGCGTCGCTGGCGTCGGGACAGCCGTAGCGGATGTTGTCGGCCAAGGAGCCGGAAAAGATCACACTGTCCTGCGCCACCACTGCGATGTTGCGGCGAAGATCCGAGGGATCGACGTTGCCAAGATCCAGTCCGTCGAAGGTGATCGTGCCGTCCTGGGGCGCGAAGAAGCGCAGCAGAAGCTGGAAAACCGTCGATTTTCCTGCTCCGGACGGACCGACCAGGGCAACCGCTTCTCCAGGCGAAACGTTGAGCGAGAACCCGTTCAGCGCCGCGAAATCGGGGCGCGAGGGATAGCGGAAGGTGACATTCTCGAACGCGACCGCGCCACGCGCCGGGCGCGCGATAGCGGTCGGATGCTCCGGCGCGGAAATTTCCGGCTGCACATGCAGCAGTTCCATCAGCCGTTCGGAGGCGCCGGCGGCGCGCTGCAAATCGCCCCAGGTCTCGCTCATCGCGCCCATGCCGGAAACGAAGATGACGGCGTAGCCCGCGAACTGGGTCAGGATGCCGATGGTCATGCGATGGGCCACGACATCGTGCGCGCCGACCCAGAACACGCCGACGATGCACGACGTCACCGCCGTCATGACGACAGCCGTCATGATGGCGCGGGCACGCGTGCGCAGGATGGCGACGACAAAGGACGTCTCGACCGCAGCCCCGAACAGACGGCGCTCCGTCGCCTCGCGCGTAAAGGCCTGCACGGTCTGCACGGCATTGAGCGTTTCGCTGGCGCGCGCACTGGTATCGGCGATCTTGTCCTGGCTGCGGCGGCTCAAGGTGCGCACCCAGCGGCCGAACAGGATCAACGGCAGAAGCACCAGCACCACGATCCCGATCACCAGCAAGGTGAGCTTCACGCTGGTGACGAAGAGAAGAATGATCGCGCCCGTCAGCATGACGAAGTTTCTGGCTGCGACTGAAGCCGATGAGCCGACCACGGTCTGGATGAGCGTGGTGTCGGCCGTCAGGCGCGAGAGCACTTCGCCGGTGCGCGTAACCTCGAAGAAGGCCGGGGTGAGGTCAAGCACATGATCGAACACGGCCTTGCGGATGTCGGCGATGATCCGCTCGCCGAGCCAGGTTACGAAATAAAAGCGGATGGCGGTGGCCAGCGCGAGCGCAAAGGCGATCCCGATCAGCGGCAGGAAATACTGGTCGATGTTGGCGGCCAGCGCCTGGCTGAAGCCGTTCTGCACCAGCCGGCCGAGTGCGGGCGGGATCAGAAGGCTCGCGGTCGACGAACAGACGAGCGCCACCGCAGCGATCGAGATGGCCATGCGATAGGGTTTGAGGAAAGGCACCAGCTGGCGCAGTGGCCGCAGCGAGCGGCTCTTGGCCCGGCCGGCGGCCACATGTACGAGCTGTTCTGCGAATTCTTCGCCGCTTTGCGCCACGTTTGCCCGTTAAGGATTGTTCCGCCTCACTCCTATATAGGAGGCCCAAAGCCGGAGGTAAGAGGCTCATCGCCGCTGCCTTGCCAAGGCCGCGCCGCTTCGCCTATAAGCCGCGCTTCCAATTCTGGTCAAAAAGGGCCGCGGCCATGAAAAAGGGCATCCACCCCAACTATCACTTCATCGACGTCCGTCTCAACGACGGCTCAATCTACAAGACCCGCACCACCTGGGGCCAAGCCGGCCAACAGCTGACCCTCGACATCGACCCGACCACGCACCCGGCCTGGACCGGCGGTCAGCAGCAGCTGATGGACCGCGGCGGCCGGCTGACGCGCTTCAACAAGAAGTTCGCGGCGAATTTCAAGGCGTAGGAGCTTCAGTGCGATACTATTGCTCGCGCTCGCCATCCATCCTTCGACAAGCTCAGGATGAGGAATTAAATTTGGCCCTCACCCTGAGCTTGTCTAAGGGCGAGGGCCAAAGCCCGCTCGCTCATAGTCAGATTAAACGTTACGCCGCGTTTTCGCCGCCGAAGGCTTTTTCAAGCCGCTCGAAATGTTCCTGCACACCGCCGCCAGGCAGCGG
>JANYBR010000307.1 GCA_025360685.1 Pseudomonadota bacterium | reverse complement strand
ACAACATCGACCTGACAAAGTCCTTTGATCCGCAGATCGATTATGTCGCCTTCACACCGGTCCAGAACGCAACCGGCGCGCCAGCAATGAACATTCCGCTCTACTGGAACAAGCAAGGACTGCCGGTCGGCACGCAATTCGTGGCACCCTTCGGCGACGAACTCACGCTGCTGCGGCTGGCGGCACAACTCGAAAAAGCCAATCCCTGGTTCGAGCGCTACCCAAAGATGAAGGTCTGAAGGATGAGTTTCTCGGAATACAGCAAGTGCGACGCGCTCGGACTGGCGCAGATGATTGCCCGAAAGAGAGTATCGGTGGGCGAAGTCATGGACGAAGCCATCGCCCGCGCCGAAGCGCTCAATCCCAAGCTGAACGCGATCATCTTCAGGGCCTATGACCAGGCGCGCGCCGCGGCCAAAGGCAAGCCGGGCAAAGGACCGTTCGCCGGCGTGCCAATGCTGCTGAAGGACATGCGCGCCAATGTCGTTGGCTGGCCGAACCGATCCGGCTCGCGCTTCGTCCCCGCAACTCCTTCGACCTACGAATCAACTCTCGTCACCCGCTTTAAAGCCGCGGGGCTCATTCCGTTCGGCAAGACAAATGTGCCGGAGTTCGGAATCCTGCCGACGACCGAGTGTAAACTCTATGGGCCGGCGCACAATCCCTGGAATTTAGCGCATTCGCCGGGCGGATCGTCCGGCGGTTCGGCGGCGGCGGTTGCCGCGGGAATCGTGCCGATCGCGCATGCGACCGATGGTGGCGGATCCATCCGCATTCCCGCGTCCGCATGCGGGCTCGTCGGATTGAAAGTCTCGCGCGGTCGCCTCACGCAAGGTCCGGGCGCAGCGGACGCGACGGGCGGGCTCTCCGTTGACGGCGTCGTAACCAAGAGCGTGCGCGACACGGCCGCGGCGCTCGATGCCACCTGTGGGCCCGACTATGGCGATCCCTATTTTGCGCCGCCGCCGGAAGGCTCTTACCTGGAAGGCATCAAACGCAAGCCAAAACGTCTGCGCATTGCCGTCAGTACGAAGATGTTGAACGGCACTGCCCACGATCCCGAGGTGACTGCCGCGGTGAAGAACACCGCCAAGCTCTGTGAGAGCCTTGGCCACATCGTCGAAGAGACAGACCCGCCGATCGACGGCGGCGGACTCGTCAATGCGTTCTCGACGATCTGGTGTTCGAACGTGGTCTACACGCTCGATACGCTGGCGCAGCAAACCGGCAGGAAAGTGTCGCTCGATGTGGTGGAAGGGCTCACGTTGGCGCTCTATGAATTGGGCCAGCGTGTCAGCGCCGCAGAATTCATCGTCGCGCGCCAGACGATGACGAGCGCCGGGCGACAGATCGCGGCCTGGCACGAGACGTACGATGTATGGCTGACGGCAACCTTGGGCCGCCCGCCGATGAAACTTGGAACCATCGATATCGACGAGACCGATGTTCTAAAAGGCTTTGCGCCCAATTTCGGCTACGTCCCATTCACGTCGATGCAAAATTCCACCGGTACGCCCGGCATCAACTTGCCGCTCAACTGGAGCAAGGACGGACTGCCGCTTGGTGTTCAATTCACGGCGCGCATCGGCGGTGAAATGACATTGCTCAAGCTTGCCGCCGAGTTGGAAAAGGCGTCACCATGGGCGCACCGCTACGCAAGCATGAGGATCTGACCGATGGCGTTCACCGAATACGACAAATTTGACGGACTGGGCCTGGCACACCTCGTTCGGCGCGGTGAAGTCACGCCGCTCGAACTGCTGGAAGAGGCGATTTCACGAATCGAACGTCACAATCCCACACTCAACGCCATCGTCTACAAGGCCTATGACGAGGCGCGCACCGCCGCGAAGGGAAAGCTGCCTGATGGCGCGTTCAAGGGTATTCCGTTCCTGATCAAGGACATCAGCATGGAAGTCGCCGGCTGGCCGATGACCAACGGTAGCGCGCTGCTTGCCGGATACGTTTCCGAATCCGACGCCGAACTGACCAAGCGTTATCGCGCCGCCGGTTTGGTTCTCACCGCAAAAACCAACACGCCGGAATTCGGAATACCCGGCACCACCGAAGGCCGGCACCTGGGCAATTGCCACAATCCCTGGAACCCCAATCACAGTACCGGCGGTTCTTCGGGCGGAGCGGCTGCGGCGGTGGCGAGCGGAATCGTGCCGATGGCGCATGCCTCCGACGGACTTGGCTCGATTCGAATCCCGGCGGCCCAGTGCGGCCTGTTCGGAATCAAACCGACACAGTTTCGCAATCCGGGCGGTCCCGACGATCGTGGCCGCGCCCATGGCATGATCTGCGATCATGTGGTGACGCGCACGGTGCGTGACAGCGCGGCGATGCTGGACTGGACCGGCACTCCGGAGGACGACGCGCCGTATGCTCCACCACCGAAGACGCGGCCGTACAGCGATGAGATCGAAACGCCGCCTGGCCGTCTTCGCATCGCGTACTGTGCCGAAAATATTCAGAACACGCCGCTGCACCCCGACGTGAAGGCTACATTCGAAGCGACAGTGAAGCTGCTGGGTGAACTCGGTCATACGATGATCGAAAAACCGACTCTCGGCGTGAACCTTCGCAAACTTTACAAGGCACAGGGCTTCGTCTCCGGCGCGATGAGTATCGTCGGCTACGAGGAGTGGGCGCAGAAGATGGGGCGAGAGCTCAACGAGTCCACGCTCGAATGGTTGGCGCTGATCGGTTACCGCGCTGCGAAGGAAGCGACACCGAAGGATGTTGCTTGGGGCCTTCAGACAGTCCGGCAGCTTGGCCGCGAGATTCTGGCGCTCTACCGCGAATTCGACGTCTTGCTGCAGCCCATGACGATCACGCCGCCGCCGCTGCTTGGCTTTCTCGATCCGACAATGATCCGCGCCCGCGAATTCAACCGGCGCCAGGGCCAGATATTCGGGCTGACTCCGCTAGCGAACCTGACGGGCCAACCGGCGATGTCGATCCCGCTGGGAATGTCGAAGGACCACTTGCCGATCGGCATGATGTTCAGCGGCCGTTACGGTGACGAGGCGACCCTGTTCCGGCTTGCGGCTCAGCTTGAACAGGCAAGCCCGTGGATTGACCGAAAGCCACCCGTGTGGGGTTGAATAGAACAGTGCATTCTTCTTTAGTTTGTTGACTCCGGAATTTGACCACCGTTTTTGTTCTTTGGGGGAACAATGCTCAACAG